>NZ_JAUOPP010000010.1:0-151633 GCF_030547765.1 Colwellia sp. 6_MG-2023
TTATTACCAATGTTTTGTCCCGCCGTTGGCATGACCAGCCACGTGATCTTGGCCAAGATAAAAGCGATATAAATTAATAACAACACACTTATTGCTTGTGCAATAGTTCGTTGTGGTAATTTTGCTAACGCAGTCGAGAGTGATGTAAAATTATTAGTTAAAGTCATTGATATTTTAAACTTCTTTTTTACTTCATCATTTAAAGTGACTTATCACTTTAAATGTAAAATATGTGCAATTACAATATAAGGCTACCGATAATACTTGACCATTAGCCCACCAACAAGCGATGACCGTCGTTTTTAACTAATATTTACAAAAAAACACAAAAGAGTGCGCAGTTTATACTGGAATATGCTATTTTTCTGCTAAATAAATCTCTAAAATTAAATACATGCATTTTATAGTAACAACATCAATAAAACAGTCTCTATATGGCAACAACGCTTAAAGTTAGTTCAATATTATCGTGATTAACAAAAGTTAATATAGATCTCTGAATACTTATCATTGATAACTCTGCCAAAGCCCATATTATAATCAAAAGCTAATAGTTATTTAAGCACTGTTAACGTGATGGATTTTTAATTATATGACAATCATAAAGAACGCTGAACTTACCTCAGCTAGATTAGATAAATGGCTCTGGGCTGCACGTTTCTACAAAACTCGTGCTATAGCAAAGCAAATGATAGATGGCGGCAAAGTCTTTTATAATGGGCAACGAGCCAAATCAAGTAAAGCTGTTGCTATTGGTGATTTTATCAAGGTGCGACAAGGTTTCGACGAAAAAGAAGTAGAAGTCATTGCGTTAGCCGATAAACGCCGAGACGCAACTTTTGCTCAAACCTTATTTAACGAAACGGCAAAAAGTATTGAGATAAGAGAGAAGAATAGCTTAGCTCGCAAACAAGGCATTTTACTCAGCCCTGCAAGTGATACTAAACCCGATAAGAAACAACGCCGAAAATTACGAGAATTCAAAGAAAGGATATAATCACTATGTCTACAACCGACATCAGTAAAACCGACGTACTAAACCGCTACTTATTTAACGATAGACATGTACGTGGCGAATTAGTGCAATTAAGTCAAAGTTATCAATCTATTATTAATAACCATAACTACCCTCTTGGTGTACGTTTATTATTAGGTGAATTGCTTGCTGCTACTTGCTTGCTTACAGCTACCTTAAAATTTGAAGGAGAAATAACCGTTCAATTACAAGGAGATGGTCCAGTAGGTTACATGTCTGTTAATGGTGATAATAATCAAAAATTACGTGGTATTGCTAAAGTTGTAGAAGTAGAAACTGCTAATATAGCACATTCCCTAAAAGAGCTTATGGGTAAAGGTAATATGATCATTACTGTTAAGCCTGAGAAAGGTGAAGCCTATCAAGGCGTAGTCGCGCTAGATCAGCCGACTCTTGCCCAATGCTTTTCCCAATATTTTGAAATATCAGCACAAATTCCAACACAAGTATGGTTATTTAGTGATGATGAGAAGCAGCAAGTTGCTGGTAGTTTAGTTCAATTATTGCCTGACGGTGATGGCAGTAATGAAAATAAAGCCCAACAACAAGATGATTTTCAGCATTTAGCACAATTAACAAATACCATCAAAGCCGATGAAATTTTTTCGCTCGAAGCTGAAGCACTACTTTACCGCTTATATCACCAAGAAAAAGTTAGTTTGTTTGAGCCTCAAGCAGTGAGTTATCAATGCGGTTGTTCAAATGAAAAATGTCTTAGCGCTATTGCGCAAATAGAAGGCGATGAAATTGAAAAAATACTGGCTGAACAAGGAAAGATTTCAATGACCTGTGACTATTGTTTGACTACATATGACTTTTTTAATGAACAATTAAAAAGTTTCATTTCGAAAGATAGCCATTAGTTACTAACTTTCAATTGTAACGCTAATTTTCTTTATCGATGCCATTTTGGTTAATTATTACTTAAATGGTGTCGTTCTTCACCCTTCTACAGCCCTTATCAGTATTAATGTTGTAAACTTACAAACAATATTAGCACCGCTAATTTAACCATTCATGTCGCTTATACTGAAAACTTTCATCTTAGGTTATTTTTTACTTTCGTTTTGAGTATTTATCAAATAGAATGTCGGATTATTAGCTAGATGAAAACTTTTATACCCTATTACACAGTAATAAATACTAACCAGATCGAACTAAACCACAACTTAAAATTCGTCATACCTTAGGAGTAAAGTCGCTATGACCGCCCAAAAAAACTCAATTGATTTGTCGCAATACGGCATTAGTAATGTTGCAGAAATTGTTTACAATCCATCTTATGAGTTGCTTTTTAGTGAAGAAACCAAAGCAGGCCTCGAAGGCTTTGATAAAGGCGTAGTCACAGAGCTTGGCGCTGTCAATGTTGATACAGGTATTTTTACTGGTCGTTCACCTAAAGATAAGTACATTGTTCGTGATGATGTAACGCGAGATACTGTTTGGTGGTCTGATCAAGGTAAAAATGACAACAAAGCTATGAGCCAAGAAACATGGTCTGAGCTTAAAAGTTTAGTTACTACTCAGCTTTCTGGCAAACGCTTATTTGTTGTTGACACTTATTGTGGCGCAAACGATAACACTCGTTTAAAAGTACGTTTTATCACAGAAGTAGCTTGGCAAGCACACTTTGTAAAAAATATGTTTATTCGCCCAAGTGACGAAGAACTTAAAAGCTATGAACCTGATTTTGTTGTAATGAATGGTGCTAAAGCCACTAACCCTAATTGGGAAGCACAAGGTTTAAACTCTGAAAATTTTGTAGCCTTCAATTTGACTGAAAAAGTACAGTTAATTGGCGGTACATGGTACGGCGGCGAAATGAAAAAAGGTATGTTCTCAATGATGAACTATTACCTTCCATTGCAAGGTATTGCCTCAATGCACTGTAGTGCTAATGTTGGTAAAGATGGTGATACGGCAATTTTCTTTGGCTTATCAGGTACAGGAAAAACAACACTTTCAACAGATCCTAAGCGCCAATTAATTGGTGATGATGAACATGGCTGGGATGATAATGGTGTGTTTAACTTTGAAGGTGGCTGTTATGCGAAAACAATCAATCTAAGTAAAGAAAATGAACCTGATATTTATAATGCTATTCGTCGTGATGCGTTATTAGAAAATGTAACTGTTAATGACGAAGGTAAGATTGATTTTGATGATAACTCAAAAACTGAGAACACTCGTGTATCTTACCCAATTCATCACATTGATAACATTGTAAAACCGGTATCACGTGCTGGTCACGCTAAGAAAGTAATTTTCTTAACAGCTGATGCTTTCGGTGTATTACCACCAGTAGCTAAATTAACACCAGAGCAAACTGAATATTACTTCTTGTCTGGTTTTACTGCTAAGTTAGCAGGTACAGAACGAGGTATTACTGAGCCAACACCTACTTTCTCTAGCTGTTTTGGCGCAGCTTTTTTAAGTTTACATCCTACACAATATGCTGAAGTATTACATAAACGTATGGAAGCTGTTGGCGCAGAAGCTTATCTAGTCAATACCGGCTGGAACGGCACAGGTAAACGTATTTCAATTAAAGCGACTCGTGCGATTATTGACGCTATTTTAGACGGTTCAATTGATGAAGCTGAAACAACAGTAATACCAATGTTCAACTTAGAAGTACCTAACGTTGTTGCAGGTGTAGAAGGTGATATTCTTGATCCAAGAAATACTTATCACGATACTGCTGAATGGCAAAGCAAAGCAACTGACTTAGCAGAACGTTTTGTAAATAACTTCAATAAATTTACTGATACAGATAATGGCAAAGCGCTTGTTGCTGCAGGACCTCAACTGTAATAACAGTATAAAGTGATAAAATAAAAAGTCGCTAACAAGTCATTGTTAGCGACTTTTTTTACAAAAATATTCAGCTAAATATTCTTATAACTGACTAAGTTAATAATCAAAAACTACACCAAAAGTAATTAAATCTGCGCCTTTTAATTCAACTGATATTTTTATATTAGCTCGTTCAGCTAAAGTTTTAACAATAGCTAAACCTAAGCCAAAATGGGTTTCAGATGTTCTGGCATTATCTTTTTGCCACAGCGGTTCGAACATATTATTTATATCTGCTGCCGTTAATTGCTGCAGTGGTATGTTAGATATGGTTAGTTTTGGCTTGTCATTAATAATATTCAGTTCAATTGTTACTATACTTGCTTCTGGGCTGTAATGGATCGCATTGTTAATAAGATTTGTTAGTATTGCTTCTAAGGAAAACACATCATTCGTAATAACAATGTTATTGGTAAGCTTGGTGCTAATTCTTTGTTCAAAATTAGGTATTGTTATTGCTAGCCTTTCTAAAATACAGAACACTTTATCTGATAAATCTATATCAACCATGGTTAAGTTAAATTGCTCAGTACTCACTTTATTTAATAGCAATAATGACTCTACAATATTTTTCATACGTGTAGATATAGATAAAACATCATCTTTATAGTTTTCGATAACCTCTTCATTTTCTGGATATTTAATTGCTATTTCACTCACACTCATTAATTCAGTAATAGGTGTTTTTAACTCATGTGCAATATCAGAAGTTAATCGTTTTTCATTTTTAAGTAATGCCCTGTTTTCAATTAAAAATTGATTTAATTCATCAATAATTGTTTTAATTTCACTCGGAGGATGATCAATGAAAAATTTTTCTGATTCATTATTAATGTCAATTTCTCTGATCTGTTTATTAAGTAAGGTGATTGGCTCTACCCCCTTAGAAACAATTTTATTCACTAAATAGCGAACAAAAAATGCAGTACCGATAGCAGTAATTAAAAAAACAATATCAATTAATATTAAAATTTGTTCAAGCGTTGCACTTGACCGAGCAAAAACTAGGTATATAGGAGACTGAATATCTGTGGCGTCATTGTCATTCGTCGGTATAAATTTAAATAAAAAAACACGCCCACTTTCACCATTGGGTAAATCAGCTTGCGTAATCATATGTCCGCCAAGTGACAATGCTACGCGATTAAAGTCAAATTCAGGTGTTTGATTTAATGTCGGTGAATATTTTAATATTTTATCATTTGACCAAATTTGAAAATATTCAGCATGTTCTGTGCGGCTAAACTCCGTCATCACATCAATTAGCATGGTTAATTGTAATGAATTTTCTTTATAACTAATTAAATTAACGAGACTCTTACCTTTCTGTTCTAAAGCATCATCAAATTGTTTATCTACATACGTATCGACACTAATGTCTAAAAATAAGAGAACAATAAATAAAATAAAGGTAATAAGTGTGGTTAGTTGCTTAACTAAAGACTGCTTTATTGACTTCATGTTGAACCTTACAGTTTATTGTTAATAATGTATTGCTCAAGCATTAGTAGCAACATAGCCAAATCCACGTTTATTTTTTACAGGGAATACAGCTGAAAACTTTTTCAATTTTTTACGAATAGATGAGATATGAGCTTCTAATGAGTTTTTATTAATGGCATCGTATTTACCAACAATATACTCCCCCATCTTTTCAGCGCTCACTACTTTCTCTTTATTAATAAATAAACATTCTGTAATTTTATATTCTGTTGGGGTTAAGTCTATCGCTTTACCCGAAAAGCTAAGCACTTTTGCTTGTAAATCGACAACAAAATCATCAATAGTGATTGTGTTTGATGTTCTTAATAACTCACCTCGCCTTGTTAACGCGATAATTCGAGCATGCAACTCATCAAATGAAAAAGGCTTAGTCATATAATCATCGGCACCGGTAAACAAACCATCAATGCGATCTGACAGTTGATCTTTAGCAGAAAGAATAAGTACCTTACTTTGTTTTTTATGCTTTCTTAGCGATTTTAATATTGATAAGCCATCAACACTGGGTAACATTAAATCTAAAATAATAATGTCATAATCATCTGATAATGCCATCGCCAAAGCATCGGCTCCGTCACCTGCTTCATCAACAGCAAATCCTAAGGCAACTAAGCCTATACGCAAACTACGCCTTAATTTATCAGAATCTTCAACAAGTAAAATATTCATATTAATCATCAATAGCATTTTTCTTTAATTTATCACGCTAAACTTAATATTGGCTGAATTTTATAAAAACCGCGAATAAAAGAGACCTTTTATAATATAAACATCGGTATATTCAGTAAATCTTAAGCTCCCCTTCAGGTGCACTTAAGTTCACTTTGCTAAATTAATGATGAAAGATTATTTATTATTGAGTTAACAATGACAATACAAAAACATAAAGGTGCTAAACGCATTTTTCTAGCCTTAATTAATTCATTACAAGGCTTTAAATGGTTAATAAAAAATGAAACAGCTTTCCAACAAGAGTTAATTATAATCCTTGTATTATCAAGTGCTAGCTGCTTTCTCAATATCAGCTTATTACTGCATTTATTACTAATTGTGTCACTGCTGTTTGTTCTATTAGTTGAAGTTATTAACACCGCAGTAGAAGCCACGATTGATCGCATCGGGTTAGAGCATCATTCATTATCTGGTTTAGCAAAAGACTTAGGATCTCTTGCTGTATTGATTAGTTTAGCAATCGCTATTGCTACCTGGGGAGTAGTTTTATGGGAGCTATAATTTATCCGTAAACAAGAAAATTCAGCAAAAATTCAGTTTACGCTCAGTTTTAATTAAGGTTGAAAAGGCACACTATTATTTTTACTAAAGAGATAAGATTGTGCAAAAAATATTTTCTAAAACGCTATCATTAAATTCAGCAACAATATTGTTAAGCCTTTATTTTTCGCTTGTTTTTAACTTTCCGTTTTTACAAAAAACGTATTATGATTTAATTAAGTTAGATAGCTTTGATTTTGCCTACTTTATATCTCTCCCCTTATTTTTAAGCACTATTTTTGTTCTGCTATTTAGCCTATTGCCGAGAAGGTATGTTTATAAAACAGCGATGACTGTTCTGATCATATTATCAGCCGTATTCTGCTATGCAATGAGTAGTTATGGCATTATTTTTGACTACGGTATGGTTGAAAACATGGCTGAAACATCTACGTCTGAGGCTTTTACCTACCTTAATTTATCAGCTATTTTTTATATAGCATTTTTAACAATTACGCCTTTAGTGATATTAAGAAAAATTAATTCTCGATCAAATTCGCTGGGCTTAAGCGTAAAACTCCGTTTAAAGCTAATTGTTTCTGCCCTAATCATCTTTATCATTATTTTTTTTAGTCTGTATTCTAGCTACGCATCTGTTAACCGAAATAATAGAGATTTAGCAAAATATATTGTGCCAATACCAACATTAATTGCGAGCTATAAATACATTAAACGAAACCATTTCGCTGAGCCAATAGTATTTAAAAAGTTAGATTCTCATCCTAAAATGCAAACATCACTTAAAGCAGATAAAAAAGTCGTGGTAATGATTGTAGGAGAAACAGCAAGAGCAAAAAACTTCTCGTTAAATGGTTATTCTAAACAAACCAACGAATATACAGAGAAGTTTAATATACAGTCTTTTAAGCAAATGTATTCCTGTGGTACGGCAACGGCCGTTTCTGTTCCTTGTATGTTTTCATTATTAAACAAAGACCAGTTTAATAAGCAATCAGCGTCTTCACAACAAAATCTATTAGATATTGCGCAATTAGCAGGTGTCGATGTGTTGTGGGTTGATAATAATGAAGGTTGTAAAGGTGTCTGTAAGCGAGTAAAAACTATTAATATTGACAAAAATAAAAGTAATTCATTATGCGATGGTGACTATTGTTTTGATGAAATATTATTAACGCAATTAGATAATAAACTAACCACGTTAAGCGCTCAAACCACATTAATTGTCCTGCATTTAATGGGTTCACATGGGCCAACATATTATCGTCGTTACCCACAAGAATTTGCTACTTTTCTACCTGACTGTCAGCAAAGTGATATACAAAACTGTACATCAGAGCAACTAGTAAACACTTACGATAATACAATACATTATTCAGATTATGTGATTTCTGAAGTAATAAATAAATTAGCTAAATTTACCAAAAACAGTACTCAGACGATAAATGCAAAAATGATTTATGTATCCGACCATGGGGAATCATTAGGTGAAAATGGTCTCTATTTGCATGGTTTTCCATACGCCATTGCGCCTATCGAACAAACCCATATCCCGCTATTATTTTGGTCAAATAACACTCAGGAATACTTCCAAAATAATTGCTTAGAACAGAGTACGCAAACGATATATAATCATGACAATATATTTCATTCCATGCTTGGTGTATTAAATGTAGCGTCATCAACATATCAACCAAAGCTTGATGTTTTTAAACCATGTCGAGATAACACCAACATAATGCGTATCGCTCAAAATTAAATGAACAAAAATCGATAAGCAGTTTAGCCAACGTCGAGCTGATATATAGCAGTAATTTAGATGCCGAAAATGAAGAACCTATAATAACATTAGTTTCTTATTATTATTCTACAAACTATGCCAGCCAAACATATCCCGCGACAGGTTTAGAATATATAGATGGATTTAGATTTAACGTTGTTTTCTGGTGCGCTTAAATTTCAGCTCCCGTTAAATGATTCAACTATAGGAACATGAGATCTTACCGGTAGCTCAATAGAACAAAAATATAATGTAGATTTCAACTTTACAGAGTTAAACTCGACTAAATCATCAAGCAAACTCTAGTGTGAATTTTACAAACAACAATTCTTATTCTAGTAATTGACAATCAATATATTGTTATAAAAAATCACTAATTCTCGTTAGAACTAAGAATTAGTGATAAGGCTAAGTCTATTATTTAGTCTAGAGATATACCGGTTGGTAAGCTCATACCACGTTGAACAGCAGGACGTGAGCCAACATGCTGGTACCATCTTAAGAGATTTGGATAATCTTCAATATTAAGCGTTGTCCATTCGCTAACGCTAATCCAAGGATAAGCAGCCATATCGGCAATCGAATACTCTCCGGCTAAATATTCATTATCTGCGAGACGATCATCTAATAGACGATAAACACGTGCGGTAAAATTGGCATGGTAGTCTAATGCTTGAGGTAACTTTTCTACGGCTAAATCAGACCAATAATGTGCAGACGCACTATGTGGCCCTAATCCAGTTAATGCCACCATTAGCCATGAAAGAGTTTCACCACGCGCTTGACTGTCGACAGGAAGAAATTGTTTACCTGCTTCAGCAAATTGTATTAGAATTGCGCCTGATTCAAATAAAAGACGTTGCTCTTCACGCTCTTGCCAAACAACAATTGGCACTTTTCCAAATGGATTCAGATCAGTAATCTCAGTAGCAAATTGTTCTTTTGCTCTGATATTAACAGGGTGAACATCAAAATTAAGACCCAATTCTTCAAAAAGAATTGATATCCGTCGCGAATTGGGCGTTGCCCACATATATAGTTTAATATTATTCATTTGTATAGTATGACTGAATGATATAGCAAACAGCACTACCCGAAAGAGTGGATATCAATAAACTACCCCTTTGGGTGGTATAGCATTTGTTGCTTAGGAGTATCTTAATTTGAGTAGAATAAACTTTACAACTTGTCGAGTTTGAAGCAAGACCACCAAACAATAACAATAACTATAAAAAGATTACTAAAACAAAAATATATTTAAGGCGAGGTAGTTACCCCATGTTCAAATTTAGAATGAAAAACTCATTGTCATCTGCGATTACTGCAGCTTTGGCTTTATCATCATTAGCCCCTGTTTATACATCAGCACAGTCTGCAGCACCTGTACAAGATCAAGTACCTGCGCAATCTGATATAGATACAGAAGAGATTGAGAAGATATCCGTCACTGGTTCACGTATCCGTAGTGGTCGACAAGCAGCATCAATTCCGGTTGATGTCGTTTCATCAGAGCAGATAAAATTATCAGGTTTTCAGAACGTTGAAGAAATTCTAAATAACATGCCACAATTTGTGCCATCTGGCACAGCCTCAACAAACTCTACAGCCAACCCAACGGCGACGGGTGCTGCAACCTTAGATTTACGCGGGCTGGGCTCTACTCGTAGCTTAGTATTAGTTAATGGCCGACGATATACTTTTTTCGATTCTAGCCAAACAACTGACATTAATACCATTCCAGCCTCATTAATTGAACGTGTAGAAGTTGTTACCGGTGGCGCGTCAGCGGTTTATGGCTCAGATGCGGTAGCTGGTGTTGTTAACTTTATAATGAAGGATGATTTCGAAGGTGTTGAATTACGTACTCAATTCAACCAAACCGCGGAAGGTGATGGCAATACTAAAGACTTTACCCTAACTATGGGTGGTAATTTTGCTGATGGAAGAGGTAATGCTGTTATTGCCTTAAATTATTTAGATCGCGATGCAATTTATACAACAGATCGTGATTTTTCTTCTTCTGTTTTAACTGATGGTACTGATGCCAACGGCAATAGAGTTTTAGTACCAGGTGGTAGTAGCTTTGTACCAAATGGTCGTTTTACCGGACTACCAAGTTCAGCTGAAGGTATTGCTGCTATTCCTGGCTTAGATAGCGCACTCGCAGCAGCAGGGCTTACCGGTATCGGTGGTGATGGATTCATTCCAGATGCAGATGGTAATGTTCGCCCTTTTTCTCGCCCTGATGATCTATATAACTACACCTTAGATAATTTTCTACGTATACCGCAAGAGCGACACAGCTTAACGCTGTTCGCTGATTATGAGATCAATGATGATTCTAAGTTATATATTGAAGGTGCTTATACTCACAACGAAACCTCTACAGGTTTTGCCCCTTCTTTTATCAGCACATCATTACCTATTGACGTTACCAACCCTTATATCAGCTCAGAATTAAGTGATGTATTACAACTTGTAGATGCTAATGAAGCAGGTGTTGCTCAAAATGATGGTTTAGTTAATCTGGGCGTTAATCGTCGTTTAGTTGAAACTGGCGCTCGCCGTAATAACGATAGCCGTCACTCATTCAGAGCATTAATTGGTGTAGAAGGCGTTATCGATGATTACAACTATGATCTGTATTATTCTTATGCCCGCTCTGACAATACACAAACTCAAATAGGTAATGTATCTAGTTCTGCTTTTGCTGCTGGAATTTTATCCGTTGATGGTGCTGCACCGATAGTGAACCCATTTGGTCCGAATATTTCAGCTGAAGGAGTAGATTATATCAGTATTGATACTATCAATACTGAAGTCACTGAACTCAACGTGTTTGGTGCCAGTATCAGTGGCGATTTATTAGAAGTACCTCATGGCTTTCTATCGGCTTCATTCGGCGTAGAATGGCGCTCAAATAAAGTTGTCTTTGCTGTTGATCAGGCTTTACTTACAGGTGATGTTGCCGGATTTAATGCCGTACAACCAACCGCTGGAGAAATTGAAGTTTGGGAAGTATTTGGTGAAGTCTTTATGCCTATATTAGCAGACGTAGCAGGCATTAAGTCTTTAGATGCTACCGCAGCATACCGTTATTCAGAGTATGATCTTGAACAAACAGATGGCGTAAGTACTTTTCTTGTTGGCTTAGATTGGATGGTGAATGATTCTCTTGCCTTCGGTGCTCAATTCCAAAAAGCAATTCGTGCTCCTAGTCTTGGAGAAGCATTTGGGGGTCAACAGCTGTTCCCAGTTGCCGCAACAGATCCTTGTGCCCTGCCTAGTGCTGCAACGGATGCAACTATTCGCAGCCTTTGTGAAGCAACAGGTGTACCTGCCAGTCTTGTTGGCAGCGCAAACCTTCAGCCAAACAACGAAATACCAGGTGTTTTTGGTGGTAACCCCAACTTAAGCGAAGAAGAATCAGATACTATTACTGTTAGTGCAATTATTACACCTACCAGCATACCTAACCTACGTGTTTTAGTAGATTATTTCGATATTGAAGTTGATAACGCAATTGGCGCGTTTGGTGGTTCAGTAAATAACATACTCGATATTTGTTATAGCCAAGTACAAGATATCAATAGTACTGCATGTCAGGCTGTTAGTCGTAATTCTACTAGCGGAGTTATTGATACTCTTAATCCAGTTACTGCAACCAATGTTAACGTTGGCGGTTTAGCAACATCTGGGGTTGATTTCCAAGTAGACTATAAAGTTGAATTGGATGCTAGCGAGATTAATATTTTATTTAATGCAACCTTACTTAATGACTATGACCTAACCCCTATTGCCGATTTAAATACAGTGAATGACTGTGCTGGCGCATTTGGCACAACCTGTGGCGAGCCTAAATCAGAACTGAAAATGAACACTTCAGTTACATGGACAGATGGTGATTTAACTCTTGGTTTGAGACATCGTTGGTCTGAGGATACTACCCTTGACCAAGTACAATTTGGCGCTGATCCATCAACGTCTGCGGTTCCTGAACTTTCAGGCTACAGCTATCTTGATATTTCTGTTAACTATAATCTTAGTGATAACTCAACTATATGGGGTGGTGTAAATAACGTGTTAGATAAAAACCCTCCGCTATTAGGTTCACGTCAAAGTAGAGCAAATACTAGACCTGATACCTATAATGCAACAGGTGCTGAATTATTTATAGGTGGATCTTACCGATTCTAAGTTAAGGTAGAAGAAAGGAAGGTTTATTAGCCTTACTGGCATTAAACCTTCCTTCCTATAAACATACACCATACTTTAATAGGTAACTTAATGGACAATCAGAATGATAGTCTTTGGGAATGGAGTGTTTTCTGGCACTCTAACCAGTTGCATTCTTGCATGCCAGTTAACAATGAATCTGACGCATTAGCACCGATATGGCGCAATTTTTTTAGTGAGTTACCCTCAGGCGCCAAGATTTTAGATTTAGGAACAGGAAATGGAAGTTTAGCTGTACAAGCCGTTGCAGTTTCCCATAAAAAGCATCCTCCTTTTTCAATTCATGGGGTAGATCTCGCAGATATAGCACCTGCTAAGTATGTTGCCAATGCCAAAGAACAGTTATCAGATGTAATTTTTCACCCCCGAACTCCTATGGAAAAATTACCTTTTGAAGCCGATACATTCGATGCTATTGGCAGTCAATTCGCTATCGAATATTCCACAATTAATGAGAGTTTACGGGAAGCGTGTCGTGTATTAAAACCTGGAGGACGATTACGATTTTTGTTACATGCGAATGACGGCATATTAAAAGAGCGTTGTCGTCAGCAATATGAACAAGCCCAGGTAATTTTAGCTAGCGAATTATTTTCAATCACGACTCAATTACTTATAGCACTAAATGAAGCTGAAACTTGCAATACACCACAAGCCATACAAACAGCAGAAAATTTAATATTATCCGTTAAGCAGGTATTTGATGAATTAGAAAAACGCTTTGCTGGAATCGAAGAACGAAGTCTTATCGATAACTTGTTTGCTGCTGTTCGCAACCTTCTAGGATTACGCAAGTCTTACGAAATTCAAGTTATCATAAAAATGAATGAAGATATAAAACTATTATTATTAGCACAATCAAAGCGCCTGCAATCTATGCAAAACGCAGCTTTAGATGACACCACGGTGACTGAAATGGCTGAACAATTGCACCAGCTTAACATTGATAACGTGTCATTAGAATTAGCTACAACAAATACAGGAAACCGTAGCATCGGCTATTGGTTATCCGGAGAAAAGCCCCAGCGAGTGGGTGAGGAAATATTATGAAAAGACGTGAATTTTTAGTAGCTGCTGCTGCGTCGGCTACGGGTATTATGCTCTCTGGTTGTACGCCGCCAGACAGATCAAACGTGTTACGAGCAGTTATGCACGCCGATTTACAATCTTTAGATCCTATTGTGACAACCATTGGTATTGTACAGCGACACGCATTAATGGTTTATGATTTTTTATTCGGTCGTGACACCAATGGCGTTCCACAACCTCAAATGGTTGGGCACTGGAATGTAAGTGAAGACCAACTCAATTGGGAATTCACCTTACGTAATGGACTGTTATTTCACGATGGCAGCCCAGTAACAACAACAGATGTTATTGCTTCACTGAAACGCTGGGGACAACGCGATGTTTACGGCCGACAAATATTTGCTGTAACAGAGCAGCTAGAAGCCATTGATGCGCAAAAATTTGTTTGGAAACTTAATCAGCCATACAGCTTATTATTGCATGCATTATCTAAAACTGGTGGACCGGTTGCTGCCATCATGCCTGCAAGTATTGCAGCAACAGATCCATCAACGTCAATTCAAAGTAGTATCGGCTCTGGGCCTTATGTTTTTGACACCGCAGCCTGGGTTCCAGGTGCAAAAGTTGTTTACCGAAAAAACCAGCATTATATACCACGTAATGAAACCCCAAATGGTACCTCAGGTGGCAAACATGTTTATATAGATACAGTAGAATGGCTGAATATTCGAGACCCTCAGTCTGCAGTCTTAGCCCTTGCTAACGGTGAGATAGACTTTTTTGAAAACCCATCACCTGAATTTTTACCGCTTTTGCGTGATTCAGGTGTTGTTATTCAACGTGCTGATCCACTTGGATTTCAAGGCATGTTACGCATGAATCATTTACACCCTCCATTTGATGATCCACGCGCGCGTCAGGCCTTGTTATACCTAATCGATCAAGATCGCTACTTGCAAGCCATGTTTGGTGATCCTGAAGTCACCAATAACTGTAGCGCATTTTTTGTTTGTGGCTCGCCACATGAAAGCTTAGCAGGTGTACCTAAAGGTCTTGGTAAAAACCGTGAAAAAGCAAAAGCATTAATGGCTGCCTCAGGTTATGATGGCCGTCCAGTCGTCATTTTACACCCCACAGATATTCAGTTTATGAATCTTGCTACCTTGGTTCTTGCTGACGACTTAAGATCAATTGGTGTTAATGTTGACTTACAAGCAATGGATTTTGGTGCTATGGGGTCACGACGTATCAATCGCTCTAGTCCACAAAATGGCGGTTGGGATCTTGGCTTAACTTATTGGCCAGGCGGTAACATTACTGACCCTATTGGTAATGTACCTATGCATGCAAACTGTGAAGATGCTTGGCCTGGCTGGCCATGCGATGCTAAACATCAAGCTTTAATTGAGCAGTACCCTTATGCGCCTAATGAACTTGAACGTAAGAAATTAGCTGACAAAATCCAAACCAGCGCTTATGAATTAGTACCTTATGTGCCAATTGGACAATGGTTTGCTCCCGTTGCTTATAGTCCACGTATAACCGGGATGCTTGAAGTACATGGCAGCACTGTTTTTTGGAATATTAAGAAAAAACCTTACCAACCGGCTTAACCCGTCTCAACTCAATTTATGATGTGTTTAATCAGTTGAAATATAGTATTTCAACTGATTATACTAACTTACCTGAACTCGGTTTAAGATATTTTTAATCCATTGAAATAATTACTAATAAAATTTAACTTATACTCTAGCTTGATAGTTTTTCTTTCTTCAAGGCAAATTTCGCGTTAATAGCTAGTCTATTGAAAGTAAATTTAACGATGAAGCAAGTAAAAGTAGCTGTTAGAGAAGAATATATTAAGCGAGCTCAGGTTAACTTGATAATTGCTCTACTTTGGCAATAACAAATAGCTAAATTTCACCTCAATCACGAGTCTCTGACCAATAAATTAAGGATGAAATCAGCAAAAGCAATCACTAGATAAGCATATGCCCCATCAGACATGCTTTGTGCTTACTCGGTTAGCTAATAAGTATGACTTAACCGATATTCTAGGCTAAGTCATCCTCTTTTCTAAGCTTCTTCTTTCGCGAAATGACAAGCTGTTTTGTGCCCTAGGCCTTGTACTTCTAAGGCTGGCTCTTCACTTGTACAAATAGGTTGAGCGATTGGACAACGAGTACGGAAACGACAACCTGAAGGCGGGTTTGTTGGACTCGGAATATCACCTTTCAAGACAATACGATTATTGATAGCATCTGGGTCACTATTTGGTACTGCGGATAACAATGCTTTGGTATAAGGGTGCTTAGGCGAATTAAAAATACTCTTTTTATCAGCAATCTCAACAACTTTCCCTAAATACATTACAGCAACATGTGTCGATATATGCTCAACAACAGCTAAATCATGGGCAATAAAAAGATATGCAATCCCGAGCTCTTTTTGCAAGTCCACCAGTAGGTTAATCACTTGAGCTTGTACTGAAACATCAAGCGCTGATACGGGTTCATCAAGAATAATCAACTTAGGGTTTGTTGCCAACGCACGAGCAATCCCAATACGTTGTCGTTGACCGCCTGAAAATTCATGCGGAAATCGATCGACCTGATCCGCACGTAAACCAACACGTTCAAATAAGTCTTGTACTCTATTCTTCAATTCGTCGCCGCTTTTTAAGCCATAATTCCCAATAGGCTCTGCAACCGTTTGGCCAACAGTACGACGTGGGTTTAATGATGCAAACGGGTCTTGAAACACTACTTGTAAATGCTTCCTTAATGGGCGTAATACCTGTTCAGAAACATGTGAAATATCCTGCCCGGCTAATTCAATTGTACCTTTTGTTGGTTCAACTAGACGCAAAATAGAGCGTCCTACGGTTGATTTACCACAACCACTTTCCCCAACAAGCCCCAAAGTTTCACCTTCAGCAATACTAAAACTAACGCCATCAACTGAACGTACAACACTCGCTTTTTGACCAAGCATTCGGTCAATAATACCTGTGCCACCAATCTCATAATGTTTAACCAGATCTTTGACAACTAATATATCGCTCATCGCGGTACTCCAACTTTTTCGCTATGCCAGCACGAAGCCAAATGGCCCGTGTTACCAACAGGTTGTAATTCAGGTGCATCTGTTCGGCATTTATCTGTCGCCAATGAACAACGCGGAGCAAAAGCGCAACCTATGATTGGCTCAAGTAATGAAGGAACTGTTCCTGGTATTTCTGTTAGCCGAGCCTGAGAGTTTGTGTCACCTAATCGTGGCATTGCACCAAGCAAACCTAAGGTATAAGGGTGCTTAGGGGTTCGCAATAAATCACGCACAGGTGCTTCTTCAATTTTTCTTCCGGCATAAACCACAATAACGCGATCAGCCATTTCAGCAACAACCCCCAAATCATGCGTGATTAAAAGAATTGCGGTACCTAAACGGTTTTTTAAATCTCGCATTAAATCTAAAATCTGCGCTTGTATTGTTACATCAAGCGCTGTAGTGGGTTCATCCGCGATAAGTATTGAAGGAGTGCAAGCTAACGCCATTGCGATCATTACACGCTGACACATTCCTCCTGACAGTTCATAAGGATATTGATCTAAGCGCTTTTCAGGTTCGGTAAGCTGTACAAATTGCAACATTTCCAACGCACGGGCACGAGCAGCCTTTTTGTCAAGATGCTGATGTAGCTGCACCGCCTCACAAATTTGCTCAGCTATTGTCAGTACAGGGTTAAGACTAGTCATTGGCTCCTGAAATATCATCGCGATTTCATTACCGCGAATTTTTTGCATTTCACTCTCAGTCATACTGAGAATCTCTCTATCGTTGAACTTAATAGAGCCACTATCAATTTTACCCGGCGGATTAGGAATCAAACGCATCAATGCCAACGCACCAACGCTTTTTCCTGAGCCAGATTCACCAACAATCGCCAAGGTTTCACCTTCATTTAAGGAATATGAAAAGTTTTGCACTGCTGGAACATTACCTCGCTCGGTACGAAAAGTAACCGAGAGGTCTTCTACTGTGAGTAAAGGATTTAATTTTTTCATGTGCGACTCACAAAACGAGGGTCAAAGATATCACGTAAGCCATCACCTAGTAGATTTACACCCAGTACAGTAAACGATAACGCTATACCTGGGAACATTACAATGTGCGGCGCGATTGAGAATACGGTGCGACCTTCCGCAATAATATTACCCCAACTCGGTGTTGATGGCGGTGTGCCAGCACCAATAAAGCTCAATATAGCTTCAGTCAATACCGCTGAGGCAAATATATAGGTCGCCTGCACAAGTAAAGGGGCCAAGGTATTAGGCAGTATATGTCGCCATAAAATCAGAATAAAAGGTGTTCCTGCTGTAATAGCCGCCTCAACATAAGGTCGTTCTTTCAATTGCAATACAACACTACGAACTAACCTAGCAACCCTAGGAACTTCCGCAATTGAAATAGCAATAATGACATTTTTCAAACTGGCGCCAGTCAAAGAGATTAATGCCACAGCAAGTAAAATAGAAGGGATTGCCATTAAGCCATCCATTACTCGCATAAGTATCTGGTCAACCCAGCTGACAAAACCACTCAGAATACCAATGAGTAAACCGAAGAAAATACCGATAACGACAACACCAAGCCCTACAGCAAGAGAGATACGTGCTCCGTAAATTGTTCGGCTATATACATCACGGCCAACTAAATCACCACCGAACCAAAATTCAGTACCCGGGACTTCCAGTCGATTAAAAGGCGCAATCGTTTGTGGGTCAATAGTACCTAACCATGGGGCGGCAATAGCAGCGAAAACTGCAATAGCCAACATAGCACCACCAATAATAATATTAGGATATCGCTTCCAAATTCGCATAAGACCGGTGGGCGAAGATGGGGTCTGTGTTATTGCTGAAATACTCAATATTTAATCCTCGGATCAAATAAACTATAACTGAGATCTATAAGTAAATTAACCACAACATAGGTTGCAGAAAATACCAATATAACTCCCTGTATCACGGGATAATCTCGACGAAGAATGGCATCAACCGTTAAACGACCTAGCCCTGGTATATTGAATACAGTTTCTGTCACAACAACACCACTAATCAACAGAGCAAAGCTAATGCCTATAACGGTAACAATAGGAATCGCAGCATTCTTTAATGCATGTCGAATCAACACTCTACGTACCGAAAGACCTTTCGCTCTAGCAGCTCGAATATAATCTTGATTTAGTATTTCAAGCATTGTAGTACGTGTAATTCGGGCAATAAGCGCAGCGTTAATTATACCGAGTGATAACGCAGGTAAAATAAGATGTTCCAAGAAAGGGCCAATACCATAAGCAATGGGTACATAGCCTTGAACGGGCAATAGCTTCAAGTCAACCGAAACTACAGCGATTAGGATATAAGATAAGACAAAGACTGGTATTGAAAAACCAAGTACCGCGAAACTCATCGCCATACGGTCAATCAAGCCACCTGCACGCCACGCAGCAATAACACCAAGAGGTACAGCAATTGTTACCGCAATAAATAACGAAGCGATTGTCAACGCTATTGTTGGCTCTAGTCTTTGAACTATTAATTCCATCACCGGCCGTTGAGAGAAAATAGAGATACCGAGATCCCCTTGAAACACACCACCGATCCATTGACTAAAACGAACCAGAAAAGGCTGATCCAGACCAAGTGTGCTACGTAAACGATTAATATCTTCTATAGAAGCTTGTTCTCCTGCTAATACGGCAGCAGGATCACCGGGCGTTAAATAAAGCAGTGAAAATACGATAATGGCGACAATTGCCATCACCGGAATTGTTGCTAATATTCGCCTAATGACCAGCGCTAGCATTTACAAACTCCTAGGCGCAGAACGTTTGTTGTAAAGTAATTTAACATGCGACTCTCGAACAGTAATTTTCAACTATTATGTCCTTATAGTCGATAACTGTACAACTACCCCTTAGGGTGGTTTGCTGAGATACCCTAAAGACTATCCTTTTAATAGGCGCTATGCAGACTTACATGGCGCACCAATAATAGGATAAACAAAATTAATGTGTCGTTGGTTGGCTTATATCGGAGAACCCAGACTTATAGAACAATTTCTATATGATGGTCCACATTCCCTGTGTGAACAGGCATTACATTCACATAAAGCAAAACTCGGTGTACATGGCGATGGTGGAGGCTTAGGCTGGTATGGTAAACCAAGCGCTCCTGGCTTGTATCGAGATGCTGGCCCTGCATGGGCTGATACGAATTTGCGGGAATTAACCCGTGTCATTGAAAGTGATGTTTTTTTTGCACATGTGCGCGCTTCAACTGGCGCAGGTAACTTATTGGTAAATTGCCATCCATTTCGCGCTGGTCGATTGTTATTTATGCACAATGGCCAAATAGGTGGCTTTCATCTTTTACGGCGACAGCTGTTATCAATGCTATCAGATAAGAGTTTTGACTGTATTGAAGGTGGTACCGATAGTGAATTGTTATTTCAACTCATGATCACTTTTGGCCTTAGAGAAGACCCAGATAACGCGATTAGAAAAACCATTAGCGTGGTCGATGAATTACGACAGAAAGAAAACATTCAAGAAGCTTTTCGCGCAACATTTGCAATAACCGATGGAAAAACTTTACGGGTCGTAAGGTGGGCTTCAGATACATACGCACCGTCTTTATATATAAACCAGACACAAAGCGGTACACTCGTCGTATCAGAGCCATTAGATGAAGATATTTCAAAATGGGTATCCGTATTGCCGAACACTTTAGTACGCCTTGAGTTACAAAACAATAATGAAGTTAAGGTACATAGCGAGTTGTTTTTAATATAACATGATAAATAGTTTACAAAAAAGTTGTCATTGGTATGAAAACTAAATTTATTACCCCTATTAGCCGTTCAAAAATGATGAATCGGCATAAGCTATTAAAATCAAGCAAAAATAAACGAGAACCCAAACTGACATTAGTTGCTGCGCCCGCCGGTTTTGGTAAAACGACATTGCTAACTCAATCACGAGAAAGTTTACTGTCTGATGGTTATTTAGTTCCTTGGATATCTCTCGGTGCCGACGATTGCAGTGTTTCTAATTTGCTAAGAAATATTGTCGAAGCTATTCAATATGCAATCCCAACCTTTGGTGCTCGAACAGCACGAATTATTAGTGCTTGCGCTCGCCTTGATGTCACTCGTACACTGAGCGATTTGGTTGAAGACATACGTGATACAGAAGCTCCATTAATTTTGATTCTTGATGATTATCATTGTGTTAGTGGTGGCGAAACGGATGAGTTGATCGAATTATTGCTAAACCTTGCCCCTGAAAATTTTCAGATGATTGTTGCCTCAAGAACACGACCACAGTTTGGTTTAGCCGCACTGCGTGTTAGAGATGAGCTACGAGAAATAACGCCTACTCAATTACGATTCGACTTATCTGAAGCGTCAGAATTTCTCCTGGAAATTCGTAATTTAGGCTTAAACGACGATCAAATTGAAAAAATTCACCAGCATAGTGAAGGCTGGGTTGCAGGTCTGCAACTTGCTTCCTTATCCCTACGAGATCCTGAACGACGAGACGGATTTATCGAGTCTTTTTCCGGTAGCTTACAGGATATTGCCGAATATTTGGCAAGTGACGTACTAAACCAACAACCCAAAGCAGTACAAGAATTTCTATTGCGAACATCGGTGTCCAATCGTATTAACGGTGAGCTTGCCGCCTACCTAACAGGTAATGATAATGCTCCTACAATGTTGGAAGAGATCGAACGTGATGGATTATTTGTATCGCCGTTAGATCAAAACCGAACATGGTATCGCTACCACCAGCTTTTTCATGAATTCTTGCTTGCTGAGTTACGTCGACGTCACCCTGGCGAACTAGTTTGTTTGTATCGTAAAACAGCTATATGGTTTCAAAAACAAAACTTATCACGTGAAGCTGTTGAGTACGCATTACTCGCCGGCGATTTTAACATTGTAACCACATTAGTAGAGCAGCAATCATGGATAGAGTTAATGGCAGGACGCATGCCGCAAGTTATCACTTCGATTCGTAGAATTCCAGATGACGTGCGTAACGAAAACCCTAAAATACTCTACTTGTTAGGTACAGCACTTTACCATGCGAATAGCGCCGATGAGAGTGACGACGTACTGTCAAAAATGATTTCGCTTGTTGATAAGCAAGAAGCCTCTGCAGCATCAGACGAAAGTAAATACTTAAGAGAGCAAACACGTTTATTGTCGGCTGGCATAGCTATTGCCAGGGACGATCCTCATAAAATAATTGAACTACTCTCAGATGAATTTTATTACTTAAGTGACTTTGAACGTGGGCTTGCCTGTAATTTTCTAGGTTATGCACTATCGGAATTAGGTGAATTCGGGCCAGCAGCAAAAACCTTATCTGATGGTAGACACTATCATTTATTAGCTGGTTCAGAGTTTGGTGCTATTTACTCAGAGTGCTTCTTAGCGTTAACGGACTTTTCTAATGGTAACTTGGATCATTGTTTTGCACGCTTTTCTCCCGAAAGTAGAAGTTTTTCGAAAGAGAAGTACGTGGCACCGATACCGCAAGTAATTCAGGGTATTGTCTTATACCAATGGAATAGAATCGATGAAGCCCTAGAATGTTTACAGCCTAACCTGCCTTTAATTGGCGAAGTTGGTTTTACCAAATTACTCGTGTTTGGCTATACCGCACTGGCTCGAATAAGTGGCTTACACGGTGATCATCGTGCGGCAATGCGTTGTTATGATTTAATTGCCGCTGTAGGCGCTCGCTGGGGTGCTCCTTATGAACGCCATCAAGCACTAGTTGTCGGTGCTCGCATTGCTTACCTTTTACAAGCAGAACGCCTAAATGAAGCCTTAGATCATGCACTAATTAATGACATAGATGTAGACGCCGATACTTTATCACTACCGGCAGAATGGGCTCGTAAGCCTTGTCGAAACGCACTCACTTGGGCAAGGCTACAAATAGCCACGGGCCGACCTGAAGTGACACTTCCTGTGTTGGCTGAGTTACGCAAACTTGCCACTGAATCACGTTGGGGAATGCGTGTCCTTGAATGTTATATTCTTGAAGCTCGCGCTCGATTTTTACAAGACAAAATTAAAGCGCGTAGTCTAGTTGATGAGGCACTTGCAATTGCCGCGCCCAACCATTCCGTGCGTTGTTTTGTTGATGAAGGTAGTGAAATTGACTCATTACTACTCGATTTACGACAAAGTGAAATCAAAGGTTGGTCGTCTTCTAAAAGAAGTTTTTTGGAGGATGTTACTCTATCAATCGTAACCGAAGAATCTGAAGAAGCTGAGGTTACTAATAATATAAGCCCTGTTGCTGGTTTAATTGAACCGCTCAGTGATAGGGAGTGCCAAATATTAGGGCTTATTTCCGCCGGTTGTACAAACAATACAATTTCCACAACCTTGTTTATTAGCTTAAATACCGTTAAATGGCATTTGAAAAATATTTTTGGCAAACTTGGCGTGAATAATAGAACTTCTGCAGTAGCTGTCGCTCGACAGCTAGACTTGATACCTATGTAAAAATCGATAATAGCTACTTAAACCTTGAAGTGTCCTATATATAATCTATAGTGCACTTCAAGGCGCTACTTTGGAGTTAACTTAATTACTGACACTCATCGGCAGCAAACGGGAAATACCTTCGCCATCCACGCCTAAATAAATATAACCATCACTCCCTTGAATCACATTTCGATATCTACCACCAGTTTCAGTTACTACCTTGGTTTGTTTTACTACTTTGCTATCTTTCACTTCTAATAATACTAGGTGATTAAATTTCAATGATCCAAGCAATATTTTCCCTTGCCATTGTGGATATTTATCACTGGTAATAACTGCCATACCAGACGGTGCAATAGAAGGATCCCAAAAAAGTTTAGGCTGTTCCATCCCAATTTTTTCAGTCAAGTCCGTAAATGCTGAGCCATTATAATTAACACCGTAACTTATTATCGGCCAACCATAGTTTTTCCCTGCTTCAATTAAATTAACTTCGTCTCCGCCCTTTGGTCCATGTTCATGTGACCATATGACTCCTGTATCACCTAATTTAACTAATCCTTGAGGATTACGATGTCCATAAGAAAAAATAGCTTTTTTCGCACTATTACTCTGAACAAATGGATTATCATCCGGAATAGAGCCATCTAAATTTAAGCGATATATTTTACCGCCATCACGCGATAAATCTTGTGGATTTAAATCACGTGCTCCTCTGTCGCCTATTGAAAAATAAATATAATCATCATCTACCACTATTCGGCTACCATAATGTGAGCCTTTGGTGGTATTTCCTTCACCTTTATAAAGAACTTTTTGCTGTGTAAGGCGATTATTTTTTATGTCTAATTTAGCTTGCATTAATGCCGTATGACTGCCTTTACCCTCACCTTCAGGGCTAGCATACGAGAATAATATCAAGTGATTTTTTTCATAATATGGATGCAGAGCAATATCAAGTAAACCACCTTGATTATTTACATGTATTTTCGGTAAACCTTGAATTTCAATGGCGGGTTCATTCTCTGTTAATAAAAACAAGGTACCCGAACGTTCAGTCGCTAGCATTTCTCCACCGGGGAGTTGTACCATACCCCAAGGAATCGATACCTCTGGCCACATTAACTCAGTTTTATAAGTACCTTTATTCTTTTCTAAGTAAATAGAATGCTTTGCGTGTGCTGTTGATGATAAAAAAATCAACACAGTTACTATCAAATATCTCATAGTGTTCCTTATAATTTAACTCGGATTATTTGGCTATGGTGCAAAATATATAAACCTTACATAAGAAACAGTAGACTTTTATCGTGTTGAAATCAATAAAGCCAATTGACTCATATTTATCGATAACACTACCTGATTTTTTATAAACCAATAAGAAAACAAAAGCTTAGCTCAATAGTTTAAATAAAAAAGCATCGTTAAAAACGATGCTTGACACTATTTGACACAATTTTAATCACTGCTAAGCTGACGAAGCTATATCAAAAAAGCTTCAGCCAATCGCGACATTTACACCTTAAATGTACTTGCTATATCTTGTAACGAAGCAGCTAGCCTTGCCTGCTCTTGCGCTGTCAGTAATATTTGGTTTGCACCGGCCGTTGTTTCTATTGATTTTTCTTCAACAGAAACAACATTTTTTGCAACATCTTGAGTGACAAGGGCTTGCTCTTCTATAGCCGTTGCAATTTGATCTGTCATCGCAAAAATATCACCTACTGATACAGTGATTTCTTCTAACATGTGCTCAACATCTTTCGAATTACTCACCGCATCAACCGCTTTTTTCTGACTAGTTTCAATAACATTAAAAGCAGAGTTGGCATCATTTTGTAAGGAGCCAATAAAGCTCTCAATTTCAGCTGTCGACTCTTGAGTACGTTGAGCTAAGGTGCGTACTTCGTCAGCAACAACCGCAAAGCCACGCCCTTGCTCTCCTGCTCTTGCTGCTTCAATTGCAGCATTTAAGGCCAATAAATTTGTTTGTTCCGCAACCGCTTTAATTACATCAACAACACTGGTAATTTTTTGACTACTTTCATGCAACTTATGAATTCGTAGGGCTAAACTATCAATTTCATCTGCTAGTGCTTCAATTGAATGGTAAGCTTTTTGTACTATGCATAAGCCATCTTTCACCTTCTCGTCAGCATTTTTGGCTGAATTAGCAGTGTTTTGCGTATTTTCTGCCACTTCATTTACCGTAGCAGAAAGTTCTTCAATAGCGGCCGCAATTAAGCCAATACCGTTTTGCTGCTCAAATAACGATTGAGAATTATATTCACAAGTTTGTGCCGTCTCTTCTGCTGCTGACGCCAAAGTTAAGCTTGACGATGATATATCAGTAACAACATGAGCAAAGCTATCAATAGTTGCATTCAGCGCAATTGAAATCTGCCCTAATTCACTACTGCCACCATCAGGACTATGCACGGTTAAGTCATTTTCGTCTCGTACTTTTGATAAAACTATCGTTAAGCTACCCACCCTGCCAGTTAGCTCCTTAATCACATAAACACTAATGACTAATGCCAAAATTATCAGAAAAATACTAGCAATACTATTCACTAGCATGCTGATAAAAGCATCATGCTGCTTTGTTCTAACTAATGCTAATATTCTCTTATCCAACTGATTTTCTATTTTTTTTAGTTGTCCAATACGTTTGGTAGCTTGTTCAAACCAGTATTCAGCATCAACACTAAAATCAACTTGCTTGTCGCGAGCAATGTTTCGCATTTTATTTACGGCTGTTGACGAACTATGCGCTAATTGTTGATCAAAATAGGCCTTGTTATCCGAGTTACTAAAATATTTAAAGTTATCAAAATAGGTATTTTGTTCACTAACTAGCGTAATAAACTTAACAAACATACCTGGGCCAAATTGATTTTGGGCAAAGGTATTACTTAATACTGCACGCTCAATTCCCGCACGTTCTTTACCTTGTAAAAAGCTAAAATATGCGATGGTTTCTTTAGTAATAAGAGCATCCGAACTGATTTCAACGTTTAAAATAGCAACACTTAATAACTTTTTATTCAATTGAGTATAATAAGAAATAGCTGCGGTATTGGATATTAACTGGTTATCAACTTGTTGACGTATAGTGCTTAGCTGTTGAATTAGTTCAGTTATCGAAGAGTTCAACTGTACTATACTAGGTAAGGTAAAATCATGATCTAGCCAAAAACTCTCATATTTAGCACGTTGTTGGTCGGTACTTCGGCGTTGGGCGTTCAAGCTATTAACAAACTTAGCCCCTTTAGAGCCTAAGAAACCAGCTGTCATGCCTCTCTCTTTCTGTAGTTCATGCACTAAATCACTATAAACAACTGATAGTTCAGTTAAAGGTGCAATAGTTTGCATCTCGCTTTCAATTTTTATCGTGTCAAATATAGTGCTAATACTTAACCAAAGAAATCCTAAAGCAGGTAAAGCCAATAAAGTAAAAATTTTATTCTTAAAAGAGAGATCAGAAATATTCATCCATGTTCCAAAGGTTTGTATTAAATTAAAAACCTAATCATTGTATGTTGTAATAAAATGATAATTAAGCTCTAAATTAGACTTTATCTTGATATAAAACAATTAAATAGTAATTGACACACAAGAAAACTAATGCTTTATAATCAATGTATTACACAATTTTAAGGTAAAAAAAAGCCGATAGCAAAGCTATCGGCATATTAGCTATGGGGGAGAGCTAAAATATAAAATTATTACAAAAAGAGTTCATATAAGGAGAACAAAAAGAATTATAGAGTATATACTCTAAAAAGACAAGTTGAATATGTAATTAAATTACAATTATGTTATTTTTATTCTTTATCTACATGTAGGTTTTAACTACAGCGCATTATCGTGATAATTTTTAACTGATATTCAGCACTAACGAGTGTTTTAAATCAATAAAAGACACTTCGATATTTGGTTATCCTACTGACATAAAGTAAACTATTACCAATTTTCGTTATTAGTGAATAAAAGATGCCTGCTCAACAACAAAATCAATCACCAAAGCAACCCGAACCGTCGTCAGAAAACACCACTCACTTTGGTTACAAAACCATTGATAAAGAGGATAAAGTGCCTATGGTGGCAGGTGTATTCCATTCGGTTGCAAAGCAATATGACGTAATGAATGATTTAATGTCATTTGGTATTCATCGCCTATGGAAACGCTTTACGATTGATGCGAGTGGTGTACGACCTGGTAATAGCGTTTTAGATTTAGCTGGTGGTACCGGTGATTTAACGGCAAAGTTTTCTCAATTAGTAGGTAAAGACGGTAAGGTTGTACTAGCTGATATTAACAGTTCAATGCTTAATGTTGGCCGCGATAAGTTACGCGATAAAGGTTTAGTACAGAATATAAAGTATGTGCAAGCGAATGCCCAATACTTACCTTTTGAAGATAACACTTTTGATATAGTCACTATCGCTTTTGGTTTACGTAACGTTACTGATCAAGATATGGCTCTGCGCTCTATTTACCGTGTATTAAAGCCAGGTGGTCGTCTATTAATACTAGAGTTTTCTAAACCTGAACATGAATTACTTAATAAAGCTTACGACTTCTACTCATTCAATATCTTACCAAAAATGGGGGAATTAGTAGCAAAAGATGGCGACAGTTATCAATACCTTGCTGAGTCAATTCGCATGCACCCTAATCAAGAAACATTAAAAAGTATGATGGATAACGCTGGTTTTGAGCAAACGAGTTTTAAAAACTTAACCGGTGGTGTAGTCGCTTTACACAAGGGTTATAAATTTTAATCAGGTATTATTAACCGTAAATACAGGGTTATTATCATGTTACAGCAAGTCTTCACTGCGTCAATAGAGTTATTAATTAATAAAGTATTAGCATTAAATACTGAGAAGATTGATCTAAAAAAGTTAGAACAAAAAACCCTCTCAATTTTTTTGTCTGAATTAAAGTTTCCAATTAGTTTAACAATTAATGCTAATAAAATATTGGTCTCTGGACTAACAGAAAATGTTGATTGTACGGTAAAAACAAGCATCAAGACCTTACAAGTATTAAAAGCCGAACAACAGTTAACAGAACTAATTAAACAAAATAAACTTGATTTAACTGGAGATATAAAAGTTGCTCAACAATTCATGCAGCTGGCAGAAAGCCTAAATATTGATTGGCAAAGCGAGTTAGCTAGCCATATTGGTGATGTACCAACACACAAGTTAATGCAACTAGGTAAGCGTGTTGCAGGAAAATTACAATTTGCGAGTAAACAAATTAAAGCAGATGCTAGCGAGTACCTAGTGCATGAACAACGCTTAGTAGTTACTCGCAGCGAACTTGAAGCGTTTAATCAACAAGTCAGCCAAGTGAGTAAACACGTTGATAACATATCAACGCGACTCGATGCATTAACCAAAGGATATTCAAACACGTGAGTAACAAACGACTATATCGCATTGTTAAAACATTTTTAGATTATGGTTTGGACGAGCTGGTACCCAAGAAAATGTTACCGTGGTACGCAAAACTTGGACGTTTATCTTTATTTTGGTTACAAAACAAACACAAAAATAAAACTGTTGCTCAACGTTTCCGCCTAGCAATTGAAGAGCTAGGCCCTGTCTTTATTAAATTTGGACAAATGCTCTCAACCCGTCGTGACTTATTACCACCTGACTTCGCTGATGAATTAGCCTTATTACAAGATCAAGTTACCCCCTTCGATGGTGAGCTGGCAAAAGCAATAATTATTGAAGCCATGGGTGCTGAAATATTTGAGCAACATTTTAGTGCTTTTGACGTTAAACCCCTTGCTTCGGCTTCTATTGCCCAAGTTCATACTGCAACCTTAATTGATAATGATAAAGAGCAGAATATCGTTATTAAAGTACTGCGTCCAAATATAGGTGAGACGATTCTAGCCGATATAAAAGTGATGTCACGTATTGCTGCTGTAGTGGCTCGATGGCTACCAGACGGTAAGCGCTTACGACCCGTTGAAGTCGTTGCCGAATATAAGAAAACTATTTTAGATGAACTAGATCTTAATCGAGAAGCGGCAAATGCTATCCAGTTAAGACATAATTTTGAACAGGGACGAAACTATGACAATGTTCTTTATGTCCCTGAAATATACAGTGAATATAGTTACAAAAACATTCTAGTAATGGAACGTATTTACGGGATTGGGGTCGGTGAAATCAACCAATTAAACGACCTAAATGTTGACATGAAATTACTCGCTGAACGTGGTGTAGAAGTATTTTTTACACAAGTTTTTAGAGATAGTTTCTTCCACGCAGATATGCACCCAGGTAATGTTTTTGTTAATGCGACCAACCCAACAGATCCTACTTGGATTGCTATAGATTGCGGTATTGTAGGTACATTAAACCGAGAAGATAAACGTTACTTAGCAGAGAATTTCGTTGCCTTTTTCAATAGAGATTATCGTAAAGTAGCACAACTGCATGTTGATTCTGGCTGGGTACCGGCTAACACGAGTGTTGATGAATTTGAATTTGCAATTCGCGCAGTGTGTGAACCTATCTTCAATAAACCTTTATCTGAAATTTCTTTTGGTCAAGTACTCGTCAATTTATTTAACACCGCACGTCGCTTCAATATGGAAGTACAACCTCAGCTCGTTTTATTACAAAAAACCTTACTTTATATTGAAGGACTAGGCAGGCAGCTGTATCCACAATTAGATTTATGGCAAACAGCTAAACCGTTTTTAGAAAATTGGGTAAAAGAGCAGATGGGTGTTAAAGCTGTCTTTACAAAAATAAAAGACAACATACCTTTTTGGAATGAAAAACTACCCGAAATGCCTGATCTTATTTATGATTATTTAAAAGCAGGCAAAGAAAGCCAACTTCAACATATGCAATTAATAGAGCAAATAACCCAACAACAACAAACAAACAATCAGCGTTTAATTTTCAGTGTGTTAACGGCAGGTTTATGTATCACTTCAGCCCTGCTATTAGACCAAAGTAACAACATATTTGCGGCTATAAGTGCTGGCGCAGCGGCCATTAGTTTTATTTATTGCATTAAAAAATAAAACACGCTCTCAATTACTTACCTTTAGCTAATTGCGCTCTTAAACTTGCCATTCCTTGTTTATTGGCCTGTTCTTTATGGACTTGTGTTTTCTTCACTTGTCCTAACTCCCAGTTTAAATCATCTTGTGGCAGCTCATGCAAAAAGCGACTGGCTTCAGTGCGTGATACTTCACCAAACTGACGACGTTCACGCGCGTAAGTAAATATTAACTCACGTTGTGCACGCGTTATGCCTACGTAAGCTAAGCGACGTTCTTCTTCAACACTGCCTTCATCAATACTAGTTTGATGAGGTAGTAACCCTTCTTCCATACCAATTAAAAATACATAAGGAAACTCTAAACCTTTTGATGCATGCAAAGTCATTAATTGTACTTGATCACTATCATCTTCATCTTCATTACGCTCCATCATATCGCGCAACGTTAAACGAGTGACAATTTGCGGTAAAGTCATTGGCTCTTCATCATCGGAGCCTTCAAGCATTTGCGTAACCCAGCTAAATAGCTCGGTAACATTCTTCATCCGCATTTCAGCTGCTTTCGCACTAGGCGAAGTGTCATAGAGAAAATCTTCATAATTGATTTCTCGAATCATTGAGCGTAATACTGCCGCTGTATCGCCACGCTCTGCTTGATCAGCAACATCAACTAACCATTGTGTGAAAGCTTGCATTTTCATTAATGCACGCCCTGTTAATGTTTGCTCTAACCCCAATTCAAAACTCGCGGCAAACATACTTATTTGACGCATATTAGCGTAATTACCTAACTTTTCTAATGTAGCAGGACCAAGCTCTCGCTTCGGTACATTAACAATACGTAAGAAAGCATTATCATCATCAGGGTTAACCAATACACGTAAATACGCCATAACATCTTTAATTTCAGCACGAGAGAAAAACGATGTGCCGCCACTAATTTTATAAGGGATACGGTTTTGCATTAATGCTTTTTCTAATAATCGAGATTGATGATTACCACGATATAAAATAGCATAATCTTTATGGCGGCTTCGATTCATAAAGCGATGACCAATCAGCTCACCAATAATGCGCGAAACTTCATCTTCTTCATTTTTAGTTTGTACTACACGCAGTTCTGGCCCATACGCTAATTCACTAAATAATGCTTTATCGTAAACATGCGGATTATTCGCAATTAATATATTGGCACATTTTAAAATACGGCCACTTGAACGATAATTTTGCTCCAGTTTAATCAGCTTAAGTTGAGGAAAGTCTTTACCCAACAAGACTAAGTTTTCAGGTTTAGCACCACGCCAAGAATAAATAGATTGATCATCATCCCCTACCACCGTTAAGCGCCCACGTTCACCTGCAATGAGTTTTACTAATTCATATTGACTCGCATTAGTATCTTGATATTCATCGACCAACAGATAACGGATTTTACTGCGCCAGCGTTCACGCACCTCAGGATAGTTTTTCAATAACAGTGTAGGAATAAGAATTAAATCATCAAAATCAAGCGCATTGTACGCCTTCATATGCTGATGATACCGCTGATAAAACTCAGCGAATTCTTGAGAGCTGGCATCATTTGCTATTTTTAAAGCTGCATCGGGTAGTAATAAATCATTTTTCCAGTTAGATATTTTACTTTGTAATTGACTCAATAAATCTTTATCACCATCAAGCTCATCTAAGGTTAATTCTTTTAATAATGAAAGACTATCTTGATCGTCAAACAGTGTAAATCCTGGCTTATAGCCTAGTGTTTTAATTTCTCGACGTACAATATCGAGCCCAAGCGAATGGAAAGTAGAAACCGTTAAGCCACGCGTTGACTCCTTACCGAGCATTTTGATAATACGCTCTTTCATTTCTCGCGCAGCTTTATTGGTGAAGGTTACAGCGGCAATATTACGTGCTTTGTAATCACACTTTTGAATTAAGTAAGCAATTTTTTGACAAATAACTCCCGTTTTACCTGAGCCAGCGCCAGCCAATACAAGGCAAGGACCACTAACATATTTTACGGCTTCGTTTTGTCCGGGGTTAAGTTTCATAATTGCAGAAATGATTAATTTTAAGGACAGTAATTTTACCTGTTTTTACTCGTTAGCAAAACAGTTACAATGTGTTCAAGTGAAATTTTGTGTAATTATTTGGATCGTTATTTTATATAAATAGTAGATAAGAAATTCAAATAAATAATTCGAACCGATAATTTGGACCTATAGTATGATTAATGCAAAAAAAATTGAAGAAATAGCCAAACAAGTAACTGACGCCATACCTCCTAGTTTAAAGAGCATGGCTAATGATTTTGAAGACAAAACCAAAACCGTATTACAACGTAAATTATCACAACTTGACGTAGTAACTCGTGAAGAGTTTGATATACAAACACAAGTATTGATTAAAACACGTACTAAGTTAGCAGAGCTTGAAGCACGATTAACTGAGCTAGAAGCGAGTAATAACAATATCGAATAAAAATGTCGAACAAAAAAATTATAAAATAAGAATAGTCACGCTTACGAACATTACAAATCACCGATTTTATTTATCCGTAAGCATTGTGGTTCATAGGTAGTAAATTAACAGTCGGAACAAATGATTATGTTTAAATATACGCTTATTATCTTAATACTCGTTGGATTTATGACAAAAATTAACGCGAATAACTTTACTACTGAGGCACAACTTGGCAACCGTTATAGCAATGAAATTGCGCAATTTTGGCTTCAAGGTGAGTTTTCAAGTTTTAATGGTGTCAATGATAAGCGCATTGATTATGCAATATTCAATCATAATGAAACTGATCTAAAGACGGCTAATCCCGCCAATAGAAAATGCTTAATTATTTCCTCAGGACGCACTGAAGGTTATTTAAAATATAAAGAGCTAAGCTTCGATTTATTCAATCTGGGTTTCAATGTTTTTCTCGTTGATCACCGTGGCCAAGGTATATCAGCACGTTTATTAGATAACCCACATAAAGGCTATGTAGAAGACTTCCAATATTATGTTGATGACTTTGCTAGTTTTATTGAAAAAGCCGTTAAACCTTATTGTGATGTTAATGGAGAGAGCCAAAAGCCCTATCTATTAGCGCATTCAATGGGGGGGGCCATTGCTGCCAGATACTTACAAGATTATCCTAACAATATACAGGCGGCGGTATTATCTTCACCTATGTTAGGATTTAATAGCGGCCCTATTCCCCGTGTTATCGCTGAATCATTAGTTAAAGTGACCAACCAAATTAATCAAATAGTGTCTGATACACCTTGGTATTTTTTAGGACAAAAAGATTACACGCCAAAAGCAGATGATCCAACTTCATTCACCAATAACCCGCTAATGCATTCAGAATTACGTTTTCAACAATTTATTCAACTTTATCAAACAGAGCCTCAACTACAACTTGGCGGCATTACGGTAAAATGGTTATCTGAATCAATTACCGCACTTGCAACACTATTTAATAATATAGATAAAATAACGACACCGACATTAGTTATTCAAGCAGGTGCAGATACCATAGTATCAAATGAAGCACAGCATGATTTTTGTCAGCAATTACATCAACACTACCCATACTCATGTCCTGGGGGAAAACCCTTAGTAATAGAAGGTGCGTATCATGAACTATTTTTTGAAAGTGATGTTCATCGTGACAAGGCATTAACTGCAGCTGTTGAGTGGTTTAAGCAGCATTAAAACTAAATTTTTCTGATAATAACTAACATTACTTAGTAGCAGAGATTCTGTATTAAATGACCCACGGAATAACGGCAATAAAGCTAGAGATTCTGTATTAAATGACCTACGGAATAACAGCAATAAAGCTAGAGATTCCATATTAAGTCACCTACGGTATAGTGACGTGTGTAACTAACGCTAACCTAGTAACCCCTTAACTATCAAGCTTGATCATTCTATCAGACTCGTCATCCTGAACTTGATTCAGAATATCAATCACTTGACTCAACTTTAAGCTCTTCAGGCACAACTGAACTAGGATCATGGTGAATAAAAACCTCACATGGTGCAAGCGCTTGGCAGATTTCTGCTTCAATTTCGTTACCAATACTATGGGCTTCTAATAACGATAAATTATCTTCTAACTCTAGGTGAAATTGAATAAAACGCTGTGCACCTGACTGTCTTGTTCGTAATTCGTGTAACCCTAAAGCATGCTCATGTGACAAAATAATATTTTTAATTTGTGCTAAATCTTCAGCATTTAACTCATGATCCATCAATTGATAAACACTTTGATAAATAATCTGTCCTGCACCAAAAATTAAATATAAGCCAACAGCAATAGTAAATACACCGTCAGCTTGCAACCAAATGCCCTGACTTAAAAAGATAGCAGCCAAGACACCTAAATTTAATAATAAGTCTGATTGATAGTGCAGTGCATCGGCACTAATCACTATAGATCCTGTACGCTTGATAACATAACGCTGAAAAGCGACTAAAAATAATGTCAGTAATATCGCAATAATAGACACCCAAATAGCAATATCACTATGTACAATAGGGCGTGGATTCATCACTCGCTCAACACCATTAAAGATTAATAATATAGCTGAGCCTAAAACAAAAGCGGCTTGTACCAAGCCCGCTAAACTTTCAGCTTTACCATGACCAAATTTGTGTTCTTCATCAGCTGGAGCCAAAGCAAAACGAAGAATAACAATATTCATTACCGAAGCAAATAAATCTAAAATGGAATCTGTAGTTGATGCTAACATTGCACTAGAATCACTTATTATCCAAGCATATAACTTGATAAGCACTAAGAGCAAAGCAACCGAGGATGCGGTTATAGCGGCCAATCGGACCCAATAAGCATAATCAGTACTATGAGTTAAGTTACTTTGTACGTTACTGTGCGAGTTGTGTGATGATTTTTGTTCTGACATGAAAAAACAGACTTTATCGAAAGATTGTCGCTATAATAGCAAGAATTATTAAACTTATACCAATTTGATTAAATCATTATGTTAGATGTAGTTCTTTTTCAACCACAAATTCCACCTAATACTGGCAATATAATTCGCTTATGTGCCAACTCAGGATTCCGCTTACACTTAATTGAACCATTAGGATTTGATTTAGAAGATAAGAAACTTCGCCGTGCAGGGCTTGATTATCATGAATTTGCGGCACTGCAACGACATAAAGATTTTAATGCTTTTGTTGAACATGAAAAACCAAAACGTATACTTGCGATTACCACTAAAACTGATAATTTTTATGGTGATGTTACTTTTACCGAAGGTGATTATTTACTGTTTGGATCTGAAACTGCAGGCTTACCTGAAGAAGTGCGTGTACAAATTCCTGATGAGCACAAAATTAGAATTCCGATGTTAAAAGAAAGCCGAAGTATGAATTTATCAAACGCTGCAGCCGTAATCGTTTACGATGCATGGCGACAGCTAGGCTTTATAAATGCTGTGTAGTTATAGTCAATATTTACGACGTCTTCTTAGCAAATCACCATACAATAGCTAAGCTTCGTATGCTATCAAGCGTCGTCATCCTACCAAATCTTGTCATCCTATAAAGCCTCGTCATCCTGAACTTGATTCAGGAACTTAAGCAATTTAGTGCATAACTCTCAAGATTCCGTGCCAAAACACCAACGAAATAATGGTAGTAAAAAGAATGTTTGTAAAAGGTAGGGCTATTCTTGTTTTTGATCACGAGAGAGTAAATCAGCTGCAGCAAGTTTTGCTTCTTTACCTTGATACAACACTTCATATACTTGCTCTACGATAGGCATTTCAACATTCATTCGCTGAGCTAAAGTGTATACTTCTTTGGTATTGCGATAACCTTCAACCACTTGCCCAATATCAGCTATAGCTTGTTCAACACAAGCACCTTGCCCTAAGGCTAAACCAAAACGACGATTTCGTGATTGATTATCAGTACAAGTTAAGACTAAATCGCCTAAACCAGCCATACCCATGAACGTTGCAGGATCAGCACCTAATGCAGCACCTAAACGTGTCATTTCAGCTAATCCACGAGTAATCAAGGCAGTACGAGCATTCGCACCAAAGCCAATACCATCAGCGATACCTGCGCCAATAGCAACAACATTTTTCACGGCCCCACCTAGCTGAATACCAATAAAATCTTTATTTGGATAAACACGGAAGCATTTTTCACAATGTAATAAATCTGAAAGTTCTAAAGCGAAATTTTCATCCGTAGAAGATAAAGAAATAGCCGTTGGCAGCCCTATTGCCATTTCTTTGGCAAATGTAGGTCCAGACAATACCGCTAAAGCAACGTCGTCACCTAAAATCCTATTCGCTACAGTTTGCAGTAGATCTCCCGACTGAGGATCTAAGCCTTTGGTTGCCCAAGCGATTTTTGCACCTGGTTTCAACATTGGCTGAATGCTTTTAAGCATATCGCCAAACGCATGACTAGGTACCACTACTAGAATATTATCACTTGCACTAACAGCGGCGGCCAAATCACTAATAGGCTCTAAGCTATCAGGAAATGGGCAACCCGCTAAATATTTAGTATTTTCTCGCGCACTAATCATGTCGTTCACTTGATTAGCATCACGGCCCCATAATAATGTCTTATGTCCGTTCCTAGCCAAACAAATAGCCAATGCCGTGCCATAAGAGCCAGCACCTAACACTGTGATTTTAGCTGAAATTGTCATAATTACCTTGTTATAGAAGGGAGATAAATAACTTTGTAGTACTAAAGCTTAATCTAGGATTAATGCGTTTCTACACTTTCTGGTGCGTTAACTTTTGCTTCAGCTGCACGTTGTTGTACATAAGATGCAAATAATGCTTCAAAGTTCACTGGCGATAAGTTGAATTGTGGGAATGAACCGCGGTTAACTAAACTTGCTACTGTTTCACGTGCATATGGGAATAACGTTGTTGGGCAAAATGCACCAATCGTATGTGCCAATTGTGCTTCTGGTAAGTTACCAATAGTAAAAATACCCGCTTGCTGTACTTCAGCTAAAAATGCAGTTTGGCCTTCAACTGTTGCCGTTACTGTTACTGCTAAAACAACTTCATACGTATCATCAGCTAATTTATTAGAACGGGTGTCTAAATCTAACTTAATTTCAGGTTTCCATTCTTTTTGAAAGATAGCAGGAGAGTTTGGTGTTTCAAATGAAACATCTTTAGTGTAAACACGTTGAATAGCAAATTGTGGTTGTGCTGGTGCTGCTTCGCCTGCTGGGCTTTGATTTTCATCACTCATGAGTATTTTCCTGTATTTTTATAAATGTAATATTTGTGTATTTTTAAGCGTTAAAAAGTTTTTACTAGTTACTAGCAAGTAACTCATCAAGCTCATTATTTCTGTCTAAAGCGACTAGTTGATCACAACCACCAACATGAACATCATCAATAAATATTTGTGGTACGGTATAACCACCTTTACTGCGTGCAATCATTTTTTCACGTAATGCCATATCACCATCAATACTGATTTCTTCTACTTGTAACGATGGGTAAGTCGTTAATTTTTTCTCAAGCAATGCGAGCGCATGAGAACAAAAAGGACAGTACGCTTTAGTGTAAATTTCTACTTTTGCCATAGTTTTTCCATTATTTTTATTAATGCTAATTCATAAAGCACAGTCGGTATAATGTCACAACTGTATAGCTCAATTATTTACAAGCTACTTTAAGATAGTTCTAGCCTATTTTTTAGTAACAGGTAAGCCTGCGCCTATCCAAGCTCCCATGCCGCCTTTTAATATACTAACGCGAGCAAAACCCGCTTTATGTAAATCGCTCGCCACTTTTGAAGCAACAAGACCAGCACTGCATACAACTATGATGGGATTTTCTTTGTGTTTTTCAAGGCTAGCAAAGCCATTTTTAGTGATTTTATCGTTTGATAAATTGATCGCATCTAAAATATGACTCGTGTTAAATTCTTTTTCTTTACGAATATCAAGTGCAACACCTTGCTCTCTATTCATTAAAAAGGTTAATTCTTGTGTACTGATTTGTTTAATCGGTGATAACTGAATTCTAATTGTTATTACGATAATCATAACAACAAGCGCAACCCAAACCGCACTTAACAAGCCGTTATTGCTGGCAAAAGTAATAAATTGTTCCATAAATGGGGACTCTATTAGTAAATAGTGAAAGTAATGACTTTATTTAATAAATAAAAAAATCGTGACATTATACCCAAGCTGATTGGAATTGCGAGTTTAGTTCTTAGCTTTAGTAACCGCGAATGGATCATTTCTTACTTAATTAAATTGAAATGAATGTGTACAATGCGGATAACTAAATTTGAATACCAATTCTATTAAATTTATTCTCTCTTCAGAGTTAACTTAATATAGTTTGTATAAGCACTAATACAAGGCCAGTAATTATGTCTAATAGAGAAGCATCGACAAAAAAAACAACTGTGTTAATTATTTTAGATGGTTGGGGATATCGTGAAAACAGTGACTCAAATGCTATACAAGCAGCTAATACTCCCATATTAGATAAACTGAAAGTTGATTATCCAAACATGCTCATACAAACCTCGGGCATGGCTGTTGGGCTGCCTGATGGCCAAATGGGTAACTCTGAAGTTGGTCATGTAAATTTAGGCGCTGGACGCATTGTATATCAAGATTTTACTCGCATTACAAAATCAATAGCAGACGGTGAATTTTCACAAACACCAGCATTGTGCCAAGCGGTTGATAAAGCAGTTACGCAAGATAAAGCTGTACATATATTTGGTTTATTATCCCCTGGTGGTGTTCATAGCCATGAAGATCATATTTTTGCCATGATGGAACTGGCCAAAGAGCGCGGTGCAACAAAGGTTTATTTACATGCATTCTTAGATGGTCGAGATACACCACCACGCAGTGCAAAAAGTTCGCTAGAAAAAGCGCAACAAAAATTTGAGCAGCTTTATGCTGATTCGGCTGGCGAAGGACGAATAGCATCTGTTATTGGTCGTTACTATGCAATGGACAGAGATCAGCGCTGGGACCGTGTAGAGGCTGCATACGATGTTATGGTTTCAGGTATTGGTAAGTATCAATATCCAGATGCATTGTCGGCACTAGAAGCTGCATACCAACGTGATGAGAATGATGAATTTGTTAGTGCCAGCGCTATCGTAAACGAACAAGGTGAAGCCGTTGAAATTAATGATGGCGACGCATTAATCTTTATGAATTTCAGAGCTGATCGCGCACGTCAATTTAGTCGCTGCTTTACAGAAAGCGATTTTGATGGTTTTGCCCGTAAAAAAGTGCCTGCTATTAGTGATTTTGTTATGTTAACGCAATATTCGGCTGATATTAAAGCCAGTTGTGCTTTTGGCCCGACACCATTAAATAACGTGATGGGGGAGTGGCTTGCTAAACACAACAAAACTCAACTACGTATTTCTGAAACTGAAAAATATGCCCATGTCACCTTCTTTTTTAGTGGTGGTCAAGAAAAAGAATTCGACGGTGAAAAACGCATATTAGTGCCTTCTCCTGATGTTGCCACCTACGATTTACAACCTGAAATGAATTCAACTTTACTGACAGATAAATTAGTCGCAGCAATTGAAGGCGGTGAATATGACTTTATTGTTTGTAACTACCCTAATGGTGACATGGTTGGTCACACAGGTGATTTTGATGCTGCAGTTAAGGCTTGTGAAGCTGTTGATACCTGTATAGGCCGTGTGGTTACTGCATTAAAAAGTACTGGCGGTGAATGTTTAATTACAGCTGACCATGGTAATGCAGAACAAATGTTAGATGAAGAATCTGGCCAAGCTCACACCGCACATACGTGTGAGCCTGTACCGCTTATTTATGTTGGCAGAAAAGCGACACCGGCAAACACTGGTGCATTAAGTGATATTTCACCAACCCTATTACACTTAATGGCGATGGAGCAACCCGAAGAAATGACAGGTTCGGTATTGATGCAATTAGATTAATGGGGCAAACTGTAGGCTAATTTCAGCCGTCAATTAAGTTGATAATGCAGAATAAGATTATTTCTGCCATTTTCATTTAACATGTCGGGCTAAAGCCCAACCTACAGAAGATAATAACTTATTGATGCACATAGTCACTACATACTTCCCAAAGATAATAAGCAACTTAATATTGATAAGTTGCTTATTAATATCTGTTCATTGTGCAGCTAATGACGAAAGTGACAATGAAAAAGCAAAACAGCGCAACAGCGCTCGACTCAACAATGTTCAGCAAGAAATTGCCAAACAAGAATCAAATATTTTTAACACTAACAAAGCAAGAGCGACTTTAGAGAGACAATTAAAAAATGACGATCTAGCAATTGCTAAAGTAGCCAAAGCAATAAATGATACTGAGCAATCATTAAAAAGTACTCAAGAGAAAATAACGTCATTAAGTGAAGAAAAACAACAACTAACCTCACAAAAAATAACACAAGAAAAATTACTCGCCAAACAGCTTCGCTCGGCTTATACCACAGGCCAACATGATTATTTAAAGCTATTATTAAACCAACAACAAAGTGAAAAAATCCAACGTACTATTACTTATTATCAATATATGAATAAAGCTCGGATTAATGAAATTGAAAAGTTTCAAACGACCATCGAGCAGTTAGTACAGGTTACTTCACAACACCAAACACAAGTAGAAAATTTAAAAACACTCAAAATGAACCAGCAAAAACAACGTGCTATATTAAATGATAATAAAAGCAATCGTAGTAAAACGCTGGAATCTTTAAGCAAAGAACTACTATCAAGTAAACAACAATTGGCCAAATTAAAAACTGATGAAGCTAATTTGGCCGCCGCCCTACAAAAACTCACAGAAATTATTCGTGCCGAAATTGATTTAAACGGATTAAGTAAACTTAAACATAAATTGTCATGGCCGGTTAAAGGCCGATTATTACGTAGTTTTGGTAGTAAAAAACAAGGTTATTTAAAATGGAAAGGTGTTTTACTCGGCGCTTCTATTGGTAGCCAAGTACAAGCGATATATAACGGCACGGTAATCTTTTCTGATTGGTTAAAAGGTTATGGTTTATTAACGGTTATAGATCACGGTAATGGCTATATGAGCCTATACGCCCATAATCAAACATTGTTAAAATCAGTTGGAGACCGAGTAGAAACCGGTGAGCCTATAGCACTTGTAGGGCAAAGTGGTGGGCAAGATCGCCCAGGGCTCTATTTTGAAATTCGTCATCAGGGCAAGGCGGTTAATCCTAAATTATGGTGTCGCTAAACCATACTTCAACTTATATATTACAAAGAACCATAAAAGTTACTACTAAAAAACACAGTCAAATGTTACTCTTTTAAAACCCCTACTATTATAAAAACTTATTAAATGATTTCAGCTGTTTCGAAATTCGCACTCCTTATTATTCTATTTATTATCAGTGTATTACACAGCACATCTATACAAGCCCAAGCTATACGCGTGGCGATTGTTATCGATGACATTGGTTATCGTTATACCGACAAAGATGTTTTATCATTACCTGGCGCTATTACTTTCTCTATTTTACCTCATACCCCTTACGGTAAAAAAATAGCGATTATAGCCAACGAAAAGAATAATGATGTAATGCTGCATATCCCAATGGAAGCTGAAAATGGTAAAAAATTAGGTCCTGGTGGGCTCACTAGCACCATGAATGAAGAAGAAATCTTAGCAAGTTTAGGCAATTCTTTAGCTGATATACCTTTTGCTATTGGTATCAACAATCATATGGGTAGTCATTTAACACAATTAAATAAACCCATGACTTGGACGATGAACTTTTTAAAACAACATCACTTACTTTTTTTAGACAGTAAGACAAGTCCAGATTCAAAAGCAGGAGATATCGCAAAGTTAATTGGAGTGCCTATACGAAACAGACATGTTTTTCTCGATAATCATTTAACCGACAGTTATATTACTCAGCAATTTCAATCTTTAGTGCGTTTTGCTAAGTCACAAAAAACAGCTATTGCTATAGCACACCCTCACCCCGAAACAATTCAAACACTAAAGCGTTTAATTCCAACACTAGCACAAGAAAATATTGAACTAGTACCTTTATCTGCTTTATATAAAACCATAGAAAACGTATCAACAGAAGTAGCAAGCAATGAATAATAATTCACTATTTTTCTTATAATTTAATATTATTTTCTCTTAATATTTGATGTAAGTACTTAACAGGAATGGCATAAGTAATACCACTAGGATTACTAATAACAGCTTCTTTTGTTGCTTGTACAAACACCTTATTGATAACACCCAAGACTTCACCAGTTTTCATGTCGTACATAGCGCTACCACTATTACCAGGGTAAGCCGTTGCATCAAGTTGATACGCCAAATAAGGGTTTCGCATACGTTTAAGCATTTTTAAATTAATTTGTTCTGCTGCTTGTGCTGGCACAACTGTCGGTGTAGTACTAGCGATTATGCCTCGATGAGTCACTGGATATAAACCGAGAACAGTGCCAATAGGAAAGCCTGTAAACGCTACATAAGTACCGTCTCCACGAAATTTTTCATCAGCTAATGTCAATGCTGGTAAAGCCGATCCTGATAGTTTTAAAATGGCTAAATCATATAACTCAGAAGTAACAACAATTTCAGCTTGCCTAACTTTCGCTTTTTTACCTGAGCCAATGAAAACTGCCATTTTTTGCAATAAACTTTCATCTAATTCAGTTGGTAAGACATGAGCATTGGTTACCACATAATGTCCATCACCAATAACAAATCCTGTTCCACGTAAAATATTTTGTGGTCGACTCGTCGGTGTATGAATACCAATACCAACGACTGAGGGTTTGACCTTGGCAACTACATCCACAAATTCTGCTTGTGCTTCCTTTAATGGTGTAAAAGCAACTATCAGCAATACTATAAAAAACATTTTAAACATAACGAGCTCTATCTGAATTAATTTCATCACACTACTCTACGCAATTTTTTATTTAACAACCATAATTAAAAATAGCAACCGTACTTAATCATAAGCTAATTTTAATCATTCCCTTTATTGGCAGTTGTACTTCATCTAGAGTAGATAAATGAACGCACAATTATTAAATTATTAGTCAAGTGAGAAGCACCATTTTATTATATTAGTCTATACTCTACTGATAGCCTAAAACATTAGCATATGGTGTTCATTTGCTATGGTATTATTTTGCTCTATAGTAAGGTTTATATAGGCTATAATAATAAATTAATATTTATTTAGTTAACATTCACTAAATATTTGTCTATATTGGTTAAAGTATAATGATTCAAGTGCCTCTATACAAAATGGTGTTTTAGTATGATAAGGAATTCAAAATGGCTCATGAAAACATTAATGTTAACATTTGTATTAACATGAAAACTTGGAAATTAAATGAACTGGAATAAACGCCTACTAAATACACCTATTATTGGTGATATCACCAAAAAAATAGCCTCAATCAAGGTTAGTCGTGATGCTTATAATATTGCTGAGCATTTCACTCAGTTTTTAGAACCCCAAGTTGCCATTAACAATGAATTAAAAAAAGAAGCTTTTAAAATACGTCACAATGTTTACTGTGAAGAATTAGCTTTTGAAGATATAAAAGAAGGTGGACTAGAAAAAGATGAGTTCGACGATCAATCAATTTTTTCTTTAATCAAGCACAAGCCTTCAAATACATATACCAGCTGCGTTCGTATTGTTAATATTCAGCAATCGGATCAGCTTTTGCCAATAGAAAAATTCTGCCTCGACTCCATTACAAACGAAGAACTGCACCCCAAAAACTTTAATCGCTCTGAAATTGCTGAGATTTCACGATTAGCAGTAAAATCTGATTTCAGGCGTCGTAAAACGGATCAATTTAAGGGCTCGGCTACCGGTGCTATTCAAGAAACTACATACTCTGAAGTAGAGTTACGTTGCTTCCCATTTATCGCTATTGGTTTATACATGGCAGCCGCAACCATGGCGATTGATACCGGTGTGAAACATGTTTATGTCATGATGGAGCCAAGGCTTGCTCGAAGCATGAAGTTTGTTGGCATAAAGTTTCAACAGTTAGGCGACCCTATTGAATACCACGGATTAAGAGCACCCTATTATATTAGCCCGGATATCTTTCTTGAAAATTTATCGCCTGGCTTCCAACATTTATATCAATCGATAGAGCATGATATTAGTGGGCAACTAAACAGCATTAGCTTAGCTTAATAAACATTCATACTAACCAAATAAGCGTATAAAAATAAAGGAGCAATATGATGCTCCTTTATTTAGTTGAAGTTATCAGTAAGTTATTTATTATTTTGATAGCTTCTGTTTTTTCTCTTTTTGTGCAGGTGTTATCGCTGTAACTTCCGCTAAAATAAGCTTAGCTTCTTCATTATTATTATTCGCTAATAATGCTTCGGCAAGGTTCAATGCTATATCAATATCCTTACCTTTCGCTAATTCATAAGCTTCTTTTGCTTTCGTTAACGCCTCGGCCTTATTCCCTGACTTTAATAAAACTTGAGCATAAGTATCAACCACATTCGGTATTTCGCTCGTAATACCATAAGCTTGCTCTGCGTATTTTAATGCTTGAGTAAACTCTCCTTTGTCCATATAAAGCCATGACAAGTTGTTTAATACCACCACATTATTGGGTGAAACGGTAATAAGACGCTCATACTCACTAATCGCTTTATCTTGATTTTCAGCTAAATACATATTCGCTAAATGTAAACTCACATTAGGATTAACTTTATTGTCTAAAGCTTCCTTCGCGACATGCTGCTCAAGCAACGCTATTGCTTCTGGTTTTTGATTATTTCCTTCAAACGCAAAGGCAAGATGATTAGCGTTATTACCACTAGGCTTTATTTGGTAAAACTGTTGTAATTTAGGTATTGCTAAGGCGAATTTTTTCTCAAGTAAGAGGATTCGTCCTTCGATACCTGCACGTAAATCTTTATTAAGATCAAATTGCTCCAAGCTTTCAAGGAATGATTTAGCCTCATCCACACGCTTGTTATCTAGCAAGACCTGCATTTTAACCAGGTGAAGAATTAAATTTTGAGGATGCTTTTTAAAGGCGTCTTGTAATACACTTAACGCTCTATCAGGCGATCTTTTTTTAATCCAGTAATCAGACAGTAACAAGACAGGTTCAATATGATAAGTATTCGTTTTACGCCACTTTTCTAATATTAAGAAAACATCTTTGCCTTCAGCTTGTCTCGCATTCGAAGCAAGTAATAACTGCCAATAACGCTTAGGCGTTTTAGCCGTTAGCTCGTAGCCGTCTAAAATAGCGCTAGCCTGCTTGAATTTTTCGACTCGCATTAATGCTTCTGATAAAAGTATGCCATATTGAATATCATCAGTATTACGCTCTTGCACTTGTGTAATAACATTTAAGCCTTCCTCACCCTGATGAAATGCTAAATATTGGCGTAGTATTTCAATATTATTTGGATGGGCTTTTAGTGCTTGCTCAGTCAACAATGTTGCTTGTTTTATATCTTTTTGATGGCTAGCAAGCTGTACCATTTGTGTCAGTGCGAAGACATTATTCGGTTCCACTTCTAAACTTTTCGCTAATGCCGCTTTACCTTGCTCTAATTCATTTTTCTTAAAAAAGATGTTTGCTTGTAGATTATAGCCACTCGCCTTATCTGGGTATTCTTTTAGCCATTTATCAGCTATTTTACTCGCTCTTGGCAAATCTCCTAACTTAATGGATGCAAACGCTAAGGCAAGCTCTGCTGATACTAATTCTGGACTTTGCTGTAAAGCTAATTCTAATGTCTCAACACCTGATGGATCGTTCATCATTAATTTCAATATACCCGATCTTGCTGTTTGCTCTGCAGTCATGTCATTAGCACTAGCAGCTTGTTCCGCTAGTTTTTGTGCTTCATCAACAGCACCTACTTCTAATAATTCATAACTTAATGTTGATAAAAATTGAGCATTGTCTTTCGATGATGGATCATAACCTGTTAATGTTTCACTAATATCATCAATAAAGCCCAGCTGTAGTTGGCTTACGGCAAGCATTCTTCTAGCTGGATTATCGATAGGAAGATACTCCACAATATCTTTTAAGTGAAAATTACTTTGTTCATAGTTTTGCAAATAGAACGCACTAGCACCTGCGACCAACTTCAATCTAAAAGTATTAAAGCCTGAACTTAAAGACTGATTAGCATACTCGCTTGCCGTTTTATAATCTTTATTTTCAAAGCGTGTCACTGCTTTAATGTACTGTAAAAACGGCTGTGTCGGTACGGTAGCCAATATTGCATCAGCAATCTCTTCCGCTTCTTTAAGCTGACCATTTTTCAATAACGCATCAGCAATAAATAATTGCACTTTTCCTGAACTAGGCTGCAGTTGAAAATACTGCTTAAAACTATCTACCGCTAAAGCAAAGTTTTGGTCTGCTATCGCTATTTGCCCTTGTAACATCAAAGCATCCACATTATTAGGTGTTGCTGTAAGAATACGCTGAACTAATGTACTGGCATGAGGAATATCTTGCTCAGAAAATGCTAAATATGCACTTGCTAACATACTGTAACTATCACTTTCTGAAAACGCTAATGCGGCCTCAACTGTTGCTTGTGCTAGCGCTTTATCATTTGTACGTAAAGCTGCCATAGTTTTATATGCAAGGTATTGTGCACTAGGAGCCGAAAGCAGTTTTTCTTGTTCGGTTAATGATAAAATATCTTCATCATATTCCATCAACATATAAGCACGAGCTAGCAAAGGAAGCACTTTATCTATAGTAAATTTTAGCTGGTTAGCACGATTTAATTCTTTAGCTGCATTTTCAGCGTCGCCATCATTTAAATAAAGTTGCCCCAACAAGAATCGTGCTTTAGCATTTTTTGCATCAATTTTAATGGCATTCTTTAATGAAATAATCGCTGTATTGTTTTGTTTTTCTGCAATTAAACTTTCTGCTTTACTGATATACGTTTGTGCCGTTTCATTATCGCCACACGCTGATAGTGCAATAACAATACTTGCACAAACCATTGATTTTAAAAATTTCATTTAACTTCCCTTAAAATAAAAAGACCACTGAGTAGTGGTCTTCTGGCATTTAGGCCCTAGTATTTAACATAGCAGTCTTTAGTGATAAATTACCATAGCACTCGTGATCCGTAACTAAAATAATTACATCAGCCCACTCATCCATTTCTTCAATCGTTTTTATTCGTGGGCAATCCCAACTTTCAACATAAGGATCATGATAACTAACCTCAACACCAGCTAAATTAAAGTATTCTAAAACAGTTTCAGCGGGCGATTCTCGACAATCATCAACGTTTGCTTTATAGGCAACACCTAGAATACCAACTTTTTTATTTTTAACATCTGCGCCTAATAAATCTAAGGCTTGCTGTGCAACTATACTAGGTCGTTTATCATTAATTGCTCTTGCTAAACGAACCAATTCACCTGACTTAGTATTTTCTACCAAAAACCATGGGTCAATTGGAATACAATGACCACCAACACCTGGGCCTGGTGTTAAAACATTCACACGTGGATGTCTGTTTGCTAAGCGAATAACTTCATAAACATCGACTTTTAGCTCTTTAGCAATTTCAGATAGCTCATTCGCAAAAGCAATTCCCACATCACGAGAAGTGTTTTCAACTAATTTAATACACTCTGCTGTAGTCAAATCGGTTAAGAATACCTCTCCCTTAACAAAACTTTGGTAGATGGTTTTTACTTTTAATTGTGCTACTTCATTACTCGCACCAATTATGCGGTCATTGTGAACCAGTTCATGCAAGGTTTGCCCTGGTATTGCTCTCTCAGGACAATGAATAACATCAATAGATAAACCTACATCTTTAAAGCGTTCTTCAACCATTAAGCTTGTTTGTGGTGAAATAGTTGACTCTACAATAACCGTTTGACCATTTTTAGCTACTTTAGCAATAGCATCAACTGCACTAAAAACATAAGAGCGATCACAACTATTATTTTGATGTGGAGTAGGCACAGCAACTAGATAGGTTTCACTTGAAGGTATTTCTGTACTAGCTGTTAAAAATTTCTGGCTAACAACTTGCTTAATTAATTCAGGTAAGCCGGCTTCATCAAATGGGCATTCAGCTCGATTAATAGCATCAACTTTATCACGATTTAAATCTACTCCCGTAACACTATAACCCGCTTGCGCCAACAAGCTTGCGATAGGTAACCCCATATAGCCCATACCAATTACCGCTATAGTTTCATTTTTTGCATCAATAATTTCATCGAATTCATTTGATTCAACATTAGTGATAATATCTAAAATCAATTCAGCGACATGACCATCACCGAATGGATTTGTCCAACTAAAGTCACCATTTGACTGTGATAACCATTTATCTGCAGCAGCTAAGGCTTTATCAGCATCCCTACCAACAAGTACATTAGCACCAACCTCTATAGACTCTGGACGTTCAGTATTCTCACGTAAAGTAATACACGGCACCCCTAATAAACAGGCCTCTTCTTGAATACCACCAGAATCAGTCAAAATTAACTGAGCATGTTTTTGTAGTTGAATAAAATCTAAATAACCAATAGGTGGGATTAATTTCAAATAGCCAGGTACTTCAATACCAAATTCTTTTAATTTTGCTTGAGTTCTAGGATGTATAGGCCAAACAATTGTTTGACTATATTTTGCATGTAATTTATCAAACAAGGCTAATAGTTCTAATAAATTAGCCATTACATCAACATTAGATGCTCTATGCGCGGTCACTAGAAAAAAGTTACCTGACTTAACAGATAAATCATCCAAAATAGTACTAGAGCTCGCAGAAATATCTAAATGTTGGAATAAAGAGTCTGAAACCGTATTACCAACAGTGAAAATTTTATCAGAATCGATGCCTTCTTTTGCTAATATAGCATGTTGATTTGGCCCTACTGCAAATAAAAAATCACTAATATGATCCGTCATAATGCGATTAGTTTCTTCTGGCATAGCTTTATCATAACTACGAAGGCCAGCCTCGATATGCCCAACTTTAATACCAAGTTTAGAAGCAGCTAATGCACCCGCTAGCACAGTATTGGTATCCCCTTGAACAAGTACTACATCCGGCTTCTCCTGAATAAGAATAGGCTCCATTTTAATTAAAATATTTCCTGTTTGATTACTATGTAACCCGGAACCAACACCTAAATTATAATGAGGGGCTGGTAAATGTAATTCTTTAAAAAAGATACTATCCATTTCTTCTGAGTAATGCTGATTCGAATGGATTATAAAATAAGGAATGTCACGCTTCTGACATTCACGAATAACAGGTGCCATTTTGATGATTTCGGGGCGAGTGCCAACGATAATCCCTATTTTCATTTATAAATCCTTAATTATTTAAAATGTTTTTAATATTGTATTCAGTGTACTTTGCTAGCACTATTTTTTCAGCGTTTTTTTAACTATTTACGCAGTAAAGCTAATACTTCCTTAACTTTTTCTTTCATTAATTCTATATTACCCTTCGATTCAACATTTAGCCTAACGACTGGCTCAGTATTACTGCTACGTAAGTTAAAACGCCAATAACTAAACTCCATACTAATACCATCTGTATTATCTATCAACTGAGCATCACTTTGATAAAAATTAAATACACGAGTAATCGCTTTTTGAGCATCGGCAACGCGGCTATTAATTTCACCTGAAGTTGGGTAAGCTTTAATACGTGCTTGAACTAAATTTGATAATGGTTCTTGGCGTAAGCACATTAATTCAGCAATTAATAACCAAGGAATCATACCGCTATCACAATAAAAAAAATCTTTAAAGTAATGGTGAGCACTCATCTCTCCCCCATAAATAGCATCTTCACTACGCATACGCTCTTTTATAAATGCATGCCCTGTTTTATTTTGAATCGCTTGACCACCAGCTTGTGCAACTATATCAATGGTATTCCATGTTAAACGAGGGTCATGAATGATTTTTTGTGGTGACGAAGTTACCTGACGATTATTATTTTTAGCTAAAAAATATTCCGCTAATAAACCAACAATGTAATACCCTTCAATAAAATGCCCTTGCTCGTCAAAGAAAAAACAACGATCAAAATCACCATCCCAAGCAATGCCCATATCAGCACTGTGCTCTATTACCGCTTTTTGAGTAACTGATCTATTTTCTACGAGTAAAGGGTTTGGAATGCCGTTAGGGAAGTGACCATCGGGCTGATGATTCACTTTAATGAATTCAATAGGAACGTTTAATTGTTTGAGAGCAAGCTCAAGTGCATCTATTGTTGGGCCTGCCGTGCCATTTCCGGCATTAACCACTAATTTTAACGGCTTACCTGACTTTGAATATAATAAAGCAATATTTTTAGCATTAATATAAGTTAACAAATGTTCAGTATAGGTCTGAGTAATATCATAAGTTACATATCTTCCCTTTCGAGCAACATCAGTAAACTCATTTTTCTCAGCCAATGCCTTAATATCAAAAAGGCCAGTATCACCACTAATAGCTTTAGAGTTTTCTCGTACTAGCTTCATACCATTGTAGTCAATCGGATTATGGCTGGCAGTAACAGCAATCCCCCCTTCAACCCCGAGGTAACTCGTCGCAAAATAGATATGCTCAGTACCAGATAAACCTAAATCAACAACATCACTACCTTGGTCCATCAAACCGTTAGCAAGTGCTAACTTCAATGGTTCACTCGTTAAACGTATATCAGCACCTATAACGACTTTATTTGCTCTAGTATGTTTAGCAAAAGCACGTCCAATTCGATAGGCAATTTCTGTATTTAATTCTTCACCAATTTTGCCACGAATATCATAAGCTTTAAAACACGTAAGGTTGGTCACTATTTTATGCGTCCATATTTGTCTTCAAAACGAACAATATCATCCTCTCCTAAATAGCTTCCCGATTGTACCTCTATCATTTCTAAAGGAAGTAATCCTGGATTTTCTAGCGCATGAACAGCGCCAATAGGAATATAAGTAGATTGGTTTTCTTTTAAAATAATAATTTCATCATTAAGTGTCACTTTAGCTATGCCTGAGACAATAATCCAGTGCTCTGCCCTATGCTGATGAACTTGTAGAGATAATTTAGCGCCAGAGTTTACCGTAATACGCTTTACTTGAAAGCGTCCACCTTGATCAACCAAGTCATATTTCCCCCAAGGTCGATACACTGCTCGGTGCAACTTGGTTTCCGAACGTTGTCGCGCTTTTAACTCACTTACAATACTTGCGACATTTTGTACTTTATTTTTATCAGCAATCAATACAGCATCAGGCGTATCAATAACAACTAAATTATCAACACCTAAAGTAGTAATAAGTTTATTTTGACTATGCAGATAACTATTATGGGTATCCTGAGCAATAACATCTCCTTTTAAAACATTACCGTGTATATCTTGCTCGCCTATTTCCCAAAGCGCAGAATATGAACCTATGTCACTCCAACCAGCATCTAAAGGCACCACGACAGCATCGTCAGTTTTTTCCATAACCGCATAATCAATTGACACATTGGCACATTGTAAAAAAGCTTCTCGATCGGGACGAATAAAGTCTAAATCTGTTGTAACATTAGCCATTGCTTGCTGACAAGCTGCTAAGATATCCGGTCTACACTTTGCTAACTCTTCTAAATAGCGACTTGCTTTAAACAAAAACATACCGCTATTCCACAAATATTCACCTGACTCTACATAACTTTGTGCTTTCTCAATAGTTGGTTTTTCAATAAATTGAGCGACTTGATAAGTAGCTGTATCTTTTTTAGTGCCTTGCTTGATATAGCCATAGCCTGTTTCAACATGTGTTGGCACAATACCGAAAGTAACTAGCGCTCCTTGCTCTGCGGCTATACACGCAATATCAATGGCTTGATGGAATTTTTTTATGTCGTTAATTACATGATCTGCAGCTAAAACAAGTAAGAGTGCATCATCACCTTTTGCCAACGTATTTAAAGCCGCAATAGCAACAGCAGGTGCTGTATTCCTTCCTTGTGGCTCAAGCAAAATACTCGCCCCAGAACAATTCACTTGCTTAATTTGCTCTGCCACTAGAAAGCGATGATCTTCGTTGCAAATAAAAAGCGGCGCTTGGTGCTGCGTTGGTAAACGCGCCAAAGTGTCTTGCAACATACTCTTATCATTAATTAGCGCTAAAAACTGTTTAGGAAATTGCGCACGTGAAAGAGGCCATAAGCGAGTCCCACTACCACCACACATAATGATCGGTGATAAAATTGCATTTTTTTGTTTCATCGTGACTCTATAAATACAAAAATTTATGCTACATGATAAAACATTAAGCTGATTTATTTAAATTAAATAAAAGTACTCCCTACATAATATAATGATTAAAGTGTATATTTATTAAATTGGCTTAAGTAATTATTTTTACCTTACGACAGTGATTACAATGAAATATAAAGGGGATGTTAAATGTTTAATTACGAAAAAGCTTTTTCCAGAAACATTGGCTGGGTAACAAAAGAAGAACAACAAATACTTAGAGGTAAAAAAGTCGCCATAGCGGGTGCAGGAGGCGTTGGTGGAGTACACCTTTTAACCCTCGCGCGTTTAGGTGTCGGAAATTTTTACATATCAGATTTTGATGATTTTGAAGTACATAACTTTAACCGACAATCTGGAGCTTTCATATCTACACTCGGGCAGCAAAAAGTTGATGTAATGGAGCGTATGGCTAAAGACATCAACCCAGAAGCAAATATAAAGTCTTTTCCTGAAGGTATCTTTGCACATAATGTAGATGAATTTCTTGAAGGGGTAGATCTATATGTTGATGCCTTAGACTTTTTTGCTCTTCAAGCAAGAAAAATAGTTTTCAAAAAATGTTATGAAAAAAATATTCCCGTAATAACAGCTGCACCATTAGGTATGGGCTGTGCTTTTCTCTGTTTTATGCCTGGAAAAATGAATTACGAAGAATATTTTCGCTTTGAAGACAAAAAAACTGAGGATGATCAACTCATACAATTTTTAATTGGTTTATCGCCAGCCATGCTACAGCGTTCATACCTAGTCGATAAAAGTGCGGTTAATTTTAAAGAGAAGCGAGGCCCTTCAACCTCTATGGCAGTTAACCTTTGTGCTGGAATAGCCGAAACATACGCTCTTAAAATATTATTAGATCGCGGGGAAATAATTTCGGCACCTTACGGACTTCATTTCGATGCTTATCGTAATAAATACAAAAAAACGTGGAGACCATTTGGTAATGCTGGATTAATGCCAAGAATAATGTTTAATATTGCTAAAAGAATAGTTGCCAAATAGCCTTTTACGATAGAAAACAAATCAAAAAAAAGCTATATTCTGTTTAATTATAAATTGATTGCCATCATTGAAGGAAGATAATGAAAGTTACAGTTTTTGGAATTGGATATGTAGGGTTGGTTCAAGCAGCTGTTTTAGCTTCAGTGGGTCATGATGTTGTTTGTGTTGATATAGATCAAACGAAAGTAGATAACCTTAAAAAAGGTATAATTCCAATTTATGAGCCTGGTTTAACTCCACTGGTACAAGAAACACATAAAAATGGTCAACTAAATTTTACCACTGACGCTAAATTAGGTGTAGAACACGGTGAAATTCAATTTATTGCGGTAGGAACACCTCCTGACGAAGATGGTTCTGCTGATTTAAAATATGTTCTTGCTGTTGCTGAAACAATTGCTACTCATATGACAAGCCCAAGAATAATTGTCGATAAATCAACAGTACCTGTTGGCACAGCTGATAAAGTAAAAGCTAAAGTCGTTTCAGTGTTAAATCAACGAAAAATAAACATTGAATTTAATGTCGTGTCAAACCCTGAATTTTTAAAAGAGGGGGCTGCCGTTAGTGATTGCATGAAACCAGATAGAATTGTAATTGGCACTGAATCAGAAACAGCTAAAGCTGCAATGCGCGAGCTTTATGCACCATTTAACCGTAATCATGATCGCATGATATATATGGATGTACGCTCTGCAGAATTAACTAAATATGCTGCCAACTGTATGTTAGCAACTAAAATTTCATTTATGAATGAAATGTCTAACTTAGCAGAATTACTAGGCGCTGATATAGAAGCAGTTCGACATGGTATTGGATCCGATTCACGCATTGGTTATCAGTTTATTTACCCTGGTTGTGGTTATGGTGGTTCATGTTTTCCTAAAGATGTACAAGCATTAGTAAGAACAGCTCATGGCATTGAATATAAACCCGCTTTATTAGAAGCTGTTGAAAGTGTTAACTACGCTCAAAAACAAAAACTATTTAACAACCTAAATACCTACTTCAATGGCGATTTAAAAAATAAAACAGTTGCCGTTTGGGGTCTGTCATTCAAACCACAAACAGATGATATGCGAGAAGCATCATCAATGGTGCTAATGGAATCGTTATGGGCCGCTGGAGCCAAAGTACAAGCTTACGATCCGGAAGCCATGGAAGAATGCCAACGTATCTATGGTGTGCGTGATAATTTATCATTGGTTGGAACCAAAGAATCCGCATTAACTGGCGCGGATGCTCTAGTAGTTTGTACTGAATGGAGTCAATTTAGAGCGCCTGATTTTGATTTAATTGAAAAATCATTATCACATAAAGTTATTATAGATGGTCGTAATTTATACGACCCGGTACTATTGAAAGAACGTGGTTTCTCATACTATGGTATAGGTCGTGGTGACAGTATCAAAAAAATGTAAGTTGTCATTCCTTCTGACATGGGCAATAAATTCTAACCTACATAGGTAAAACCAAGGTAGGTTAGAATTTATTCTGACAACATGGGTAATGAAGTATGCCCTCAAGATAAATAATATTTAGGAAACAATGTGAAATTTTTAGTTACGGGTGCAGCTGGCTTTATTGGTTTTCATGTAGTGCAACGCTTATGTAAACAGGGACATGAAGTTATTGGTATTGATAACCTTAATGATTATTACGATGTTAACTTAAAATTAGCACGTTTAAATGAATTAAAGGCATATAAATCATTTAAATTTATCAAGTTAGATCTTGCTAACCGAGAAGATATAGCTCAGTTATTTGCAATAGAAAAATTTAACCGTGTTATACATTTAGCCGCACAAGCAGGTGTTCGTTACTCTATTGATAATCCAATGGCTTATGCTGATTCTAACTTGATTGGCCATTTAACTATTTTAGAAGGGTGTCGTCATAATAATGTTGAACACCTTATTTATGCATCATCTAGTTCAGTTTATGGCTTAAACAATAAAACACCATTTGCCACGTCTGATAGTGTTGATCATCCTATTTCATTATACGCTGCTACTAAAAAATCAAACGAATTAATGTCTCATACTTATTCTCATTTATATAACATTCCAACAACCGGCTTAAGGTTTTTCACTGTTTATGGACCTTGGGGTCGTCCAGATATGGCTTTATATAAGTTTACTAAAGCTATAATCAACGGTGATCCAATTGACGTATACAACCAAGGTGATATGCGAAGAGACTTCACTTATATCGACGATATTGTTGAAGGCATTATAAAAATTCAAGACATTATTCCTGAAAAAAACAAAGATTGGCAGGTAGAATCTGGCTCTACAGCTGAGAGTTCAGCACCGTATAAAATCTTTAATATAGGTAATGGTAACCCTGTAAAATTATTAGACTTCATTGACTCATTAGAAAGTTCGCTCGGTATAAAGGCAACGAAGAATTTCATGCCTATGCAAGCAGGGGATGTATACCAAACTTATGCTGATATTGAAGAACTGTTTATAGCTACCGATTATAAACCTTTAGTCGCAGTTAGTGATGGTGTTAAAGAGTTTGTAAATTGGTATAAAGGTTTTTATCAATAGTATGAACTATTCATTAGAGTGCTTTATCACCCAAAAATAATAGTGGTGTGTTCCGAATAAACACAAGATAAGAAACGTGTCAGATTTTTTTACACTATTATTTATGATAAATAGTCACAGTTTATCATCACTACACTTTAACCTTTAACATCAACAGCTTAAAAAAAATTAAAAAGTTGGCACCTTGCTTGCTTATACAGAGTAGAGAATAAAATCTATTACATTGCTTTTAAAAATACTAATGCAGTGTTATTACAATTATTATGTTTAAAGGATAAATCATGAAATTAAAAACTCTATATACAGCATCTGCATTATTATTAGTATCTGGTGCTGCAAGTGCAGACCCAATTAGTATTTCTACTCCGTTTGGAGCAACATCTTTCTTTAATGCTTTAGGTGCGACTAACTTACCAGTAACATCTACATATGTTAATGATGGCACTATTTCTATGGGTTCAGAAGCTAGTGACCTTGTTGGTGCTTCTCTTGCTTTTACTGATATGGGCGTTGGTACTATTGGTCAATTATCACCTTTATTAGGTACAGGCACTACCGCTAGCTACGGTAACGATTGGGTATTAGACTTTACTTATACACTAACTGGTGTTGCAGAATTCATAGATGGTGGTGCTGTTGGTGGCCTTATTACTGATAATACTTTAGATGTAGATGGAAATGGTGTTATCGATTTTGTAGATGCTATTTCTCCTACATATACTGGCGGTACTTTTGAATTTTTCTACAGAAATGTAACTACAGCAAACACAACTAAAGTATTAGAGCTAGACTTAAATAACTTTGATGTGAACGGACCTAATGTTGTATTTAACAGTGTTGTAAATTATGACTGGTATACAGCTGGTAGTGATGCACTAGTAGAGAACTTGTTCATTGATGATTCTGGTTATACATTCTATGAGTTAGCAACTGCTGGTGGCACTATAACTGAAGCTCAAGATATATCTTTCCGTACTGATTTTAACATAGACCCTAATCTATTACCTACTTGTGACGATGCAACTTGTGACACAATATCTCGTACTACAGATATTAATCTTTCAGGTGTATTTGCAGTTCCAGAGCCAACATCAATTGCAATTTTAGGCTTAGGTTTATTAGGTTTAGGTTTAAGAAGAAAAACTAAAGCATAATGACATAACCTTATCTAGTATAGATACCAAAAAAAGTGACCTTTAGGTCACTTTTTTTATGCCTTTAACTTTATCATATGCTAACGTAGCACAAATACTTTGAAGGAACTCCAATGATGAAACGTCTCCACATTCTAATAATTGTTATAACATTTACTTTTCTTAGTGGCTGCGAAAACAATAATACTCCAGAACAAGTTTTACTAATCGCTAAGCAAGCCATTGAGGATAATAAAAGTAGCGAATTAAATAATGCTATTATTTCACTTAAAAACTCTATTCAACAACATCAAAATAATCCCGAGTTAAGAGCTTCTCTTGGAAAAATATATTTAATGTTAGGTGATTTAGGATCAGCAGCAAAAGAATTAAATAAAGCCGAAAGCCTTGGTGCCCCAGCGGAAAAATGGTTGCTGTCTTTAATGCAAGTAGACTATCTTCAAAATGAGCATGATAGCGTTTCACGTTTATGGAAAAAATATAACAAAGACCTAAACCCCAAAAGTCGCTATAACGCTAACCTTTTCTATGCCTTATCAATATTATCTCAAAAAGAAAGAGCTGAAGGCTTAATAGAATTAGAAAAACTTACCACTGATACAAACAATAATAATCCCAATCAAATATTAGCATTAAACTTATTAAAATTAATGTCGCCAAATATAAAAACTAATGATATTGCTAAGAGTATTGCAGAACTAAAAATATTTGCTAATGAAAATAAAAAAAATTGGTTAGCCTGGTTACTACTATCAAAAGCTCAATTTTCATTTAAAGATTTCGAAGAGGCCGCTGCAAGCTATCAGCACTTAGCTAAATTATTGCCAAAATATAGCGTTGCCAAAATTTATGAAGCAGAAAGCAATATTGAAGCTAGAAATAATGAAGCAGCAAAGGGGGTATTACAAGAGCTCCTAAAACAATACCCTACACAACCTTATATTAACTTTCTATCCGCTAAAAATAGCATAATGATGAAAGATTATACCAATACTAAAGTAGCGATAGAAAAAACCCTTGCATCTAATTACTCAAACGATACCATAAAGCTTATCGCTGGTATTACCTATTACCAATTAGCAGAATACGAAAATGCTCACTCTTATTTAACCTCTATCGCGAAAAACCTTCCTTCCGATCACCCGGCAAGAAAAATTTTAATAGCCACTCAAATTAGACTAGGCTATATCGATAATGCTTACACAGAACTAAGCGATGGAACAATTGATAATGATGAAACAGTATTAGTAGCTGCTGTAGCACATTCTTTACTAGCAACAAATAAACCCCAACAAGCATCGCAACTATTAAATCAAGTAAATATATCACAAGCCCCTACGCCAGCACTGGCTTTAGAAATAGGTAAATTGAAGTATAGGGTTAATGATCAGGAATCACTTGTTGGTTTAGAAGAAATAATTAAAAATATTACAAATGATATCGCTATATCAGCTACGGATGTCCAGCAAGCCAGAACAATGGAATTAGCTTCTCTAGTTCAAAAAAATCAGCTAGATAGAGCAAAGGAAATGACTCAAGATTGGATAGCACAAGAACCTAACAACATAGGGAATTACCTTCTATTAGTCGAAATAACAAAGAGAATGAAAAATACAAGTGAAATAGCTGGCTTGTATCAACAAATGCTAAAAATTGACCCTAACTTCATTACAGCAAAACTATATTTTGCTGCAAAAAGTTTAAGTGAAAATAAAAATACACAAGCAATAAAGGCCTATAATGACATCCTCAATACAGAGCCAAAAAACGTCAAAGCAATAATTGGAAAGTATCATGCCTTAGTGGGACTGAAAAAAGATATAGAAGCTAATACCTTTATACAAGAATCGTTAAGTAAAGAAGAAGACCCTACACTTAGCTTAGCTTTAGCAAAAAGTTACTATCAAATGGGAAATATAGATCAAGCATTAAACGTGCTATCTAATAGAACTTACCTATCCAACAGGAACAACATTGAAAAATACAATATTCTTGCTCTTTCTTACTTGAAACAAGAAAACAAACCTAAAGCCATTGCAGCTTATAATTCAATTTTAGAAATAGCCCCTAACAATATCCTCGCTTTTACTAAAAAAATATTAACGATGGAAAGTATCGGGCTATATAAAGAAATATTGATTGATATTGAAAATTTTAAAAGTAATCTACCGACTGAGGATCCCCGTATTAATTTGATGCATGCAGAGTATTTAGTTAATGCAGGTAAAGCCAAGGAAAGTATGGATATTTTAAATAGTTATAAACAAACGAATATTGCTGAAAGCCCAATATACAAAGGTATTTTGGGCAAAACTTTATTTTTGTTAGAAGACTATACTACAGCAAAGCCACTACTTGAAAAAGAATACAAACGGCTAAATAGCTCACGCACAGCAACAATGTTATATAACACGTACATGCTTACTAATGAGCCTGAGCGAGCAATTACACTTGTTCAAAATCATTTACATAAAGACCCTGATAATTTGTTATTTCTTAACCTCTATGCAGAATATTTATTTAAAACCGATAGAAATAAGTCTATCAACGAATATATCAAGTTACTTGCTCTTGATAAGACAAATGGTATTGCTTTAAATAATTTAGCTTGGATTTATTATGAGAAACAAGAGTACAACAAGGCTAAATCTTATATTGATAAAGCGCTAGAATATTATCCAAATAATAAGAGCATACTAGACACTGCAGCTAAAATTTCAGCCGCAACCAACTAAGAAATAACGAGATAAGAAGATCACACTCCCCTATAATTTCTGGTAATATCATTTAAAATTATAGGGGATATAATGCAATTTTTACTAATACAAAAAGCACTATACAGTTATCATCATGCCATTGTAATAATAAGTGCAAGTGTTGATACTATTAATCTACAGTAGGAGGTTTTTTCTTATCGTGTATTTCTCCATATATGCTTTAACCATCTGTTTAACAGCATATTTTTCATAAACTAATGTATATGCTTCATTCGCTTTTAATCGTCGCTTTTCACTGCTATTTTTTACTTCATTTAACTTATTTGTCAAAGCCTCGCAATTGCTAGGCTCTACAAACCAAGCTTGTTCTTCTGTAATAAATTGAGAGATACCGCCAACGTTTGTGCATATAACAGGAGTTTTATTGGCCATAGCCTCTAAAATAGTCATAGGCATAGCTTCATACAGCGACGACAACACAAATATGTCAGACTCATCAAGAATGGTTGTTATATCATCTCTAAAGCCCAATAAATGTATATGGTTTTGCATATTTAATGATTCTATTTGTAATTGTAATTCCGTAAACAAAGGGCCATCACCAACAATGTTTAAAGTACATTGTTCAAAGCTCGGAATAGATTTAACAGATTGAGCAAAGGCGTCAATTAAAAGCTTCTGATTTTTAACTTTATCTAAACGCCCTATCGTTACAAATGTTTTTGGATCATCAATACTACATTTCTTTTCTTGCGGAACTACCACACCATTAAATAATAATGTTAGTTTAGATGGTTTAACCTTAATATCATTTAAGATCCATTGAAACAAATCATATGAAACAACAACATACTCAGTAATAAATCGAGCAATAAACTTTCTAAATGTATTATGAAGTTTATTCTTACCTAGTGGGTCATCACCACCTCTTCCGTGGTCACTATGAACACGTACAGGAACACCTGCAACTGCCGCTACAAAATGGTACTCTATTGTGCCAAAATTATAAGTATTGATTGCTCGAGGCTTTAGCTTTTTCAATAACGAAAATAATTTAATATGTGTTCTGATATCATTGCCAGACTTTTTATCCAGTACGAATACTTTGATTTTTTTATCAACTTGATCCAACATACTTACATCATCTGTTAATGACACAAGTACATGTTCAACATCATACTCTTCAGAGTTATTTATTAAATTAGCGATTACTTTTTCAAGACCTCCACAGCCAAAACTGTAAACGAGATGCACAACTTTATTTGTCATTTTCAAATATCAGCCCTTTACTTTCCATTGAACTAACAACACAATAAAAAGATAAGATTCATAAGTGTCGTTATATTATCGTAATAGGTATCTAAATTGAATTTAAAAAAAGCACAATTTGAGTTAGATAACATTCATATTACTATCCTACCGCTTATTCCCGAAAAAATTGAGCAACTTAAAAAGAGCTGGCTTCGATTAGAAAGTATTGCTTCACCTTCATTTTTTTTAACATGGCGCTGGATAGGCTCTTGGTTAGAACAAATAAAAAACACATCAAAGTTGATATTAGTAGAAGCTACACAAAATGATCGAACAGTTGCCTTGGGTATTTTTATTGAAAAAGACACAACCAAATATGGTTTATTTAAAAGAAAACAGTGGTATCTGCATAGAACGGGGAACGATTGTAAAGACCAAATTTGGATTGAAAATAATACATTTCTAACAACGAATGAAAATAAAGATGTTATTATTCAAACGATATGGAAGACACTACTTTCTCACTACAACCACGTTGATGAATTTATAATTGCAATCAATAATGATCAACCGTCAAAAGAGCAATTATCCTGTACAAACAAATACTCAATAATTAAAAATAATACGGAAAATGGCTACTTCATCACGCTAGATAAAATAAATACTATTGATGATTATTTTTCTTCATTATCTAAAAGTACCCGAAAACAACTCAAACGAAGCCACACGTTACTAACGCAACAAAACGAATTTAAATTTTCAGTCACTATCGCCCCAGAACAACAGACTCAAATCTTGAGCAAATGCCAACAATGGCACATTGATAAATGGAAAGACACCGAGACCCCTAGTGGCTTCACTAATCCTCAATTCACAGGTTTTCATAAAAACTTAATCCATTCTGACCATACTACTTCTAATACCGTTGTCGCCAGCTTAATGATAAACAATGAACTGTACGGTTGTTTATACTGCTTTTTAAACCATAATTGCGCTTATTTCTATCTAAGTGCTTTAAAACCAATAGCAGACAACCGTATAAAATTAGGATTGAGTTTACATGCATTATTTATTCAATGGTTAATTGAAAACAAACCTAATATAAAAAAATATGACTTTTTAGCAGGAGAAGCAAGATATAAACAATCACTATCAAATCAAAAAAATGAACACTGTTATTTAGTAATACAAAAAGAATCAATCAAATTCAAATTGGAAAATTTATTAATTAACCTAAAAAACAAATTGCAAAACGGTGATGATGTTAAGGTAAATTTTTAACTAATAATGGACCTATTGTATTAGCAATAGGCAGTGGCAATTTTTTCCACACTTTAATCGCCAAATCAAATTTAGCATTACTAGGAGATAGGTTCGGTAATTCACCACCTTCAGGAACCCAATGATACCAATAACATTGCTGTGGTTCAGACTTCCATTGCTTTTTAAATCGATACGTTCCCTCGTCGACAGTAGAACGACCAAAATCGAACTCAGAAAGGCCTTGTTCAATGGCATATGATAGTATTTGCCAATATAAATACATATTCACTGAAATTCGGTTTGCATAACTTAAAGTGCTCGCCCAAGGTATTTCCATACGATCTTTATAACTAATCAAGAAACCAGCTGATACAGGTTTTCCTTGCCAATACACAATACAAATAGAGCAATGCTCTTTAAATGTCTCTAAAATGTTTATAAAAAAAGATTTTCCATAAACAGGTGTACCTAAATCTCTCATATTCTCACAAAACACCTGATAAAAATCATCAAGTAATTCGACCTTACCTATTTTGTGACTAACCCCTTCTTTGATTGGCCGCTTAATTTGTGATCTTCTTTTAGAGCCAATTAACTTACCTAACGCTTCAGCTGTTTCAGGTAACTGTAAAACCATATTTACTTTGCCGGTAGAAACAGGTAATACATTATCAATACGTTCAACTGATTCACGGTATTGAATATGGCTTACTTTGTTTATTTCTGCTTGGTTTTGTAAGTGTTGATTTAATTGGCTAGCAATCTCACTTGTATCAGCAATAACGCCACCGTAATTAAAAAAAGGCATGCTTACAATAAAATTACCAAACAACTTACTTTTCAAGTTAACACTTGGTAATACACCACAAATATTACCGTTTTCATTTAGCGCATAATAATATAAACATTCATGTCCAAACGTTTTTTCAATAAGTAACTTCCACGCAGATAAATGATATACCGATGCAGATTCATGCTGATTAACATAATCATCCCAACGTGATAAATCATTTGCTGAAATGGAATGAATGGTAATAGTCAATTTTACAACCCTCTAAATTTATTAATACTTTTAAAACACATCATAGTAAACCACCATGCGACATAACTTAAATTATTTTCTATTTCCAACAACGCTTATAGAGTTAATAAGTTGCTTTAACTCTGAAATTTCTGGTAGATAGGGATATGCCTTAAGCCTTGCATCTTCACGACTAATATACCAAGGATTTTTCTTACTAAATTCATTAGGATATAAAAAGTCACCGACAATAGTATTATCATATATTTCAACAGTGTTTGCTTGTTTATGCATAATAATCACATTGGCTTTTTCTCTATCTAATAATAGAAGATTATTTCTAATTACTATTCTATTAACCTCAAAATTATTTTTTACTTTTTCTAACCCATAAGAAATCAATTGGCTATTCGAGCTATTATTCCCTTGTTGTAAAATACTATCTTGTATGATTAATTCCCCGTAATTTGCAACATCAATTAATCTACTATCTTTAGCATCGAGTGATGCTAGAATACTATTTTTTACAACTGTTTTTCTAGAACGCGACTTTAAGCCACTTCCTTCTTTACCTGTTGACAATACTTGAGAATAACTAAAATAAAACTCTCCTACATTGGCATAAATAGCATGAGCATACCCTCTACCGGTTGCTTTTCCACCTAATCGCTCGAATTTAGAAAATTCAACATGTAAAAAACCTTCGTAATTATGAGAGGTCATAATGCCTGATTGGCTATCATGAGCATACAAGTTACGAACGGTTAAATTTTTCCCTTCAAAACGAATACAAGCTCCATTATGATCACGCACACTTATATTTTGGCACTCAATACTCTCAACAAGAACATTATCACCAGAAAGAACTAGCGCTGCTTTACCATCAACAGCAGCATCATCAAAAATGACATTATCCTCACCTATTATACTGATATTATCCTCTTTTATATAAACCCCTTGAGTATAGATACCTGCTTTTAAGTAAATTTGGCTACCATCAACAATTGCTGATTTAGCTTCCTCTAAAGAAAAAAATTCTTTGCCATCAACAAATACATGCTCTGCATTACAATAATGAACAGTCATAAATAAAAGCATTGCAAAAATATTCTTCATAATTACCTACAATATTTACACTCAAAGAATGGATATTAACTTAATTTTATTTAACCAAGTTAATAAAATTAGCTACTCCTTTAATCGCTTGTTCAATTTCATCTTTCGTATTATACAGCCAAAAGGATAACCTTATAGAAGCACCTACATTGTAAAAATCATGCAGAGGCTGAGCACAATGAAAGCCTGAACGTAAACAAATACCATATCTATCACTCAAACCTCGCGCAACAATATGAGGAGAAATACCAGGTAATGTTAAGCTAAATGGACCTTGCAGCTTGTCTATTCCTCCAATAACATTCACTAATGGTAAATTCTCGCGTAGGCATATGCTTGTATATTCAGATAAAGACTTAAAATGAGATTCGACATTATCCATGCCTAAGTCTAACAGAAATAAAATAGCTGCCTGTAAACCCACAACACTTTCTATTGCTGGCGTACCTGCCTCAAACTTCCACGGCGAATTCTTAGCTTCAATACTATGTTGAGTGACACTTTCAACAGTAGAGCCACCATGCAGCCAATAGTCCATTTCTTCTAATAGCTCGGCTTTCCCAAAGAGTACTCCAACTCCCGAAGGAGCACCCAATTTATGACCACTAAACACTAAAAAATCACATTGTATTTTAGCAACATCGATTTGGGTATGAGGAATAGATTGAGCACCATCGATCATTACTTTTGCGCCTGACGAATGACACATATTAACGAGTTTTTCTAAATCAAGCATATAGCCTGTTACATTTGAACTATGCGCTAAACTAACTAGAGCTACATCTCCTTGTGACAATTCTTGCTCTAATTCAAACCAGTTAATATCGCCATTGTCATCAAGACTTAACCGATGCACATCATGCTCCTGCCAAGGTAAATAATTTGAATGATGCTCACCAACGCTAGAAATGATCCGTCCTTTACCCGAAAAAGCTTTAGCAACTAGGTTTAGTCCTTCCGTCGTGTTCCTTAAAAACACAATTTCATTTGCTTCTGATCCAATAAAAGCGGCAACTATATCTCTTGTACTTTCATATAGTTCAGTGGCCTCATCACCTAAAAAATGCACAGAACGGTGTATATTAGCTGTTCTATTGGTTAACACATCTGTAACTGCATCAATGACACATTGTGGTTTTAAAGCAGTGGCTGCGCTATCTAAGTAGATAAGTGGCTTTCCGGTAGGCGTTACTCTTTCCAAAATAGGAAATTGTGCTCTTATTCCTTTAATATTTTTCAAAATCATCCTTAATTATCTTTTATTTCTAGTTTTAACCGATAAGAATTTGCCACTTTGCTCTGGCAGAATAAATTCACTAATTTTTATAACAGGAGGCTTAGGTAATTCAAGTAAAACTTGAAGTTGTTCTGATAGCTTTTTTGTATCGAAATCATTTAAACATACAATAACAACTTTAAAAATTTTAGGGGTAATGATTTCTAACTGAAAGTTAATAATATCGGAAAATTGAAAAAAAACATTCTGAATCTCAATAGTCGTTAGATATTTTCCTGATGGTAAATTAAAGCACTCCTGTTTTCGTCCTAAAATTTCTATTTTTCGAGGCAAGCTATTTTTATTGTCATATTCAATAACCTTAGCGATATCACCAATTTCATATCGAATAATTGGCATAGCATAATTATTAAGATCGGTAACAACAACTCTACCAGGTGTATTTAATTCAGCATATTCACCTGTGCTATCGAGCACTTCCAAGCATACCATAGCAGAATAAATATCAATTACATGAGAATCAGACATTGTACAGCCAATAGATCCTACTTCACCCGTGCCATATACATTAATATATTTAGCTTGAAAAACACGCGTAATACTTTCAACTAGCGCTTCTCCTGCCAAGCCACCATAAGGTAGAAGAGTTTTAACATCAGGAAATATAAGTTGTCGTTGTTCTGCACGTTTAGCTAGCCACAAAAGAAAATGAGGTAGCGCTCTAATAATTCGTACTTTATTTGCAATTATACTATCTAAATACGGATCTAATTGTTGGCACATTTTCTCCCAAGGAGCGGAATCTATAGGCATTAACACTTGACGATTTAACATAATTTGCCGTTCAAACCGACCGCGTAAATCTGACAAGGTAGAAGGTGTAAATAATTTATTATTTTTGAAAGCCCACCAAAAAAAACCACCTATAGGCTCTGGTCCTTGATCAGAGAAACCACAGACAACATTACAAGCACTAGGGGGAATATCAACAGATTTATAACCCAGCGCAGACCCTGTTGCGAGTTTAAGGTTCAAATGCTCTGCTGCCCTTAGATAATCCCTTTTTACAAAGTCGACAACTACAGTCATTCTACCGGTAGTACCTGCTGAAGATAAGTATTGCCAATCCTCAGTACGATTTTTTGCAGTAACTTGATCTGGAAACCCTTGAGCATAAGTACTTTTTTGTGTGATAGGAATAATTCTGAGTAATTGGTAAGTCGTTAAACCTGGTTTTGCTTTGATTTTGTTAGCCCAAAATTCAGTATTATCAACGGCATGGTTTAAGATGTTTTCTAACTTTAACTCTTCTGCAGTATATGTGGATTTTGAACGAGTAAGGAAATTAAGCATCTCTTTATAAAGAGACCAAAAATGAGTTTTTGAGCACTTTTCAAAAAGAGGTATGAAAATATTAGAGAGAAAAAAAGTCATCATGAAACCTATATCCCTTTATTTATATAATATTTACATCTAGCCAATTGTAAATATTACTCGATAGATTAAACTGAATACTATTAAAAACAAAAAACTGTTATTAAAAGGATATAACTTCCTTCATGTTAAACCTACTATTATCGATAATTTATTGCCGCTCACGAACAAAGCTAAAAGAAAATCCCTTAGCAATTTTATATTATCATCATGTTTTTGAAACAAAAAACCAATATCATCCAGATGATATTATTGCAGTTGAATTTGATAAGAAAATAAAGTTTCTTAGTAAGTATTTTACTATATTATCATTACCAGATGCCATGAGGTTGCTAAAAACCAAGCGCCTTCCCCCTAAAGCTTTAGTTATTACCTTTGATGATGGTTATCAAGATAACTTTACCATAGCGGCCCCCATATTAAAAAACCATGCATGCCCCGCCACATTTTTTATATCAACCCGTGGTGTAGAAGAAGGTTACTTATGGAACGATGAAGTTGAACAGTTAATAAAAAACACGACAAAAAAAGTAATATCAAAAGATATTATTGGTGAAAAAATAACAATTAACAACAATGATGAAAAAAAACAGGCATTTGAGCTATTACTTAGCAAATTAAAATTCTTAAGCGATAATAAAAGAACATTACAATTAAAAAAACTTGCGGATGAACTAGGAAACATTGAATTTAAGCGTACTATGATGACAGAGCAACAAATTAACACATTGCATAATGACGGATTCACGATAGGTGCTCATACCCATAGCCATACCATTGTATCAACTGAAACAAACGAAAATTGCCGAGCTGAATTATTAACCAATAAACAAAAACTTGAAAGCATAATAAAAAGCCCTGTGGACTATTTGGCTTTTCCCAATGGTCTGTATGGTCGAGACTTTCAAAAAAGTCATTGTGACACAGCAAAAGAATTAGGCTTTAAAGCTGCTTTTTCAACCAATGATGGTGGCGCTATAAGCACCAATACAATATGGGAAATCCCTCGATTTATGCCTTATAGAAAACAACATTCTTTATTTTCTCTTTCCATAGCCAAAATAGCAGGCGAACATGTCTAAAACAATATTAATGATTGCATTTGAATTCCCACCAAGTAATGGCGCATCTGTACCGAGAATAGAAAGCTTTTATCGATACTTAAAAGCATGGGGATGGAAAGTTATCGTACTAACTGCTAAACCTCATGCCTATGTAAATAAAGATAATACTTATACAGACAGCACTGATGATTTGATTTTCAGAACTACTGCTTTAGATGTTCAACGTCAATTGTCGTTCAAAGGTAAGTACCTTGAAGTAATGGCAACACCTGATCGTTGGGGGTTAACATGGATCCCTTCAGCAATAGCAAAAGGACGTACATTAATAAAAAAATATCAACCTGATGTTATTTGGTCGTCCTCACCAATACCTAGTACTCACTTCATTGCTAATAAGCTATCAAAAGGATCACACATTCCTTGGGTAGCCGATTACAGAGACCCTTTTCATTACATGAATGGTACCGCTGGCAAGTGGTTAGACAAATTCCATAAACGAATAGACCAAACAACCTTAAACAACGCCTCTCATATAACGTTTGCGACATCAGCGGTTAGAGATCTATACGAACAAAAGTACCAAGAAATAATTACAAAGAAAAATACGGTAATTGAAAATGGTTACGATGAAGCGAATTTTGAAAAACTAGCGACATTAAAAAATAAAGCGACACCTTTTGCAGAGCAAAAGTTCACTTTATATTATAGTGGTGTTTTATACGCCAATGGCCGAGACCCTGTACCTGTTTTCAACGCAATATCAAGATTAAAAGCATTAGGTCACATTTCAAATAATGATTTTGAACTGATTTTTCAAGGTGCAGGCAACGGTGAGGACTTTAACGACCTCATATCAGAACTTAACATACAAAATATGGTTAAGTTTATTAGTCCGGTGCCCTTTTTAAACGCCTTAAATAATATGATTAACGCAGATGCATTATTACTTATTCAAGATAAGCGCTTTAACAAGCAAATACCTGGTAAAATATATGAATACTTAAGAACCAACAAACCGCTACTAGTAAAAGCAGACACTAATGGAGAAACCTATAAGCTAGCTACTCAGTTTAAAAATGTTCATATAGGGAATACTACTGAAGAAATACAATCATCAGTATTAACCTTAATACTAAAAGACAAAATTATAAGCGAAAGAAGCCTTGATAATTATAATAGAAAGGGAAAAGCTAAAATTTTAGAAAGTCTTTTGATCAAACAGATTACTTAGTAGGTTATCGTAAATAATAATCAATAATTTTTATGTTATCGGTAGGGGCGTCATGACCGTCCCCTTTATTATATGGCCAACGAGTGCCTATGTGTTTACCTAATTTTGATACATCCTTAACAGCAAAAAATACTTTTTTATAATTATTTTCAACTTCATCTGGTAACTCAAACCGAGTCCAAACATTAGATGTCCAACCATTAGATCGTCTTAATAAATACTCACTATTCTCTCCCGCAACCTCTATGCCACTATAGAACATAGGTTTAATAAGTGTTGCTGCATAGAAATTATCATTGGTAATAGGCGCTGTAGACCAACGAACTTCAAAAGTAGAATTCATGTCATCATTATATTGTTGATAAGACTCATCATGAAAACCTATTTCCCATACGTCTTTACTTTTCCAGTAACCTATCCACAATGAAGTGATAGATTCATCATTTTGCTCGGTTTCAACCATATCATTAGAGCTAAAGTAATTTAACTCATCAATATTAAAACTAGTTTTAACGCTTTGCTGCTCTCTGATCTCAAAATAAAAACGGCTAATCTGCTCAAAATAATTTTTTTGATATGACTCCTGAGGAGGATTATTCTGAAGTGTACCTTTACCTCCTCTTATATGTTGAGGATGTTGGTCTAATAAAACATGTATCCAAGCACCAGGATTTATAGCTAAATAATGGTAGTAATGCTGATTACCTTTACCTTCATACGGACAACCATCACCAGTGCCATAAGCAGGCTCATTTGTTTCCCAACACAAGTAAGTGCCTATATGGAAATTATTACCAATACTTTCTTTACCGCCATCATCATTTAACTCCTTCATACCTTCGGTTTTCAGATAAAAACTCATTCGATCTGTTTTAGCATTGGTTATACCACGATCCGATAAAGGCTTTCCATCATACCAAACCCACCAAGTACTACGATGATCGGTGCTATTAGCTGTTTCTGTTACTTGTAAGCTACCACCTATACTAGTTGACGGACTAATATCTATAGTATCAATTAAAGCAGTATTATCTTTACCGTAATCCCCTTTATTAAAAGAACGCCCCCCCCAACCCCATTGATATTGTTCTCCGCCACCAATAGGTCCATCATCGTTTAGTAACCACCCTGGGTTGCCGTAAGCAATATCATTATGCCAAGTCCAGCCATCGAATAATTTCTGTGAGCCCTCATTCCAATTAAGCAAAGTATTATACTGACTTACAATAGGTATATCATTTTCATAATTAGGAAGAACATCCACTACAAATTTTTTACTGCTTGCTGTGCCATCGGTACTATTCGCTTCTATTTCAATTTCATGGGCTAATGCCTGCTGTGCATTAATTATACTGCCGTTTGCAACCGTTACTACACCTGAACCATTATCAACCTTAAATCTTCCAGCGCCATCTTCCAATAGCTTATAAGCCACACTATCTTTAACGTCTATTGCATTCGCTGTTATTCCTACCTCTACTCCATTTTCAACACGTTCTGCAATCTCATTTGGTAGAAGGTTTATATCAATTATCCCGCTGATAGATAATTTCTCAGTGCTTACATCGATAGTAAATTCTTGTGTATTCTTTTGACCATCTTGATCAGTTGCCTGTACATTGATAGTGTGATTAGCTAACAGAGACCCATTAAACAAAAGATAATCAGCTACATACACTACACCACTATTTTCATCAATTGAAAATCGTCCTTCTGCAGAATCAAGCATTTGATACGTAACTGTCCCAGTACCTTCAGCATATACAGTAATTCCAACATTAACATTATTCACTAATATGGAGTCATTTACTTGATTAGGAGACAAATCTTGATCAACAAGTTGGCTTAGCGAATTATTATCGTAACTTACTTTATTGGCCAGCTGAGGTGTATCTTCACTGCCGCATGCCTGTAAAAACAAGCAGAGCATTGTGAATAATGCAGTTAAGATAATTTTCAAATTTAGCATCAGGTAATATTTCGTGTGAGTTAAATAGCTTTGCTTTGTTTAGTTTAGTACATCCATAACTTCTTTCGCACACCAATCCCAAGTATACTTTTTAAATACTAATGCCTGTTTATTACGATCATGCTCACTAGATAATAAATCAATAAGGCGATTAGTTATTTCATTTTGATTTTCATTCTCTACATAATACCCCAGATTATCTTCACTTGTCATAATTTCAGGCACACTACCTACATTCGTTGCCACAGCTGGCGTACCACAAGCTAATGCTTCGGTTAATACATTAGGACTTCCCTCTCCTCTACTTGACAAACAAAACACATCCGCAGCATTGTACCAAGTAATCAATTCGCTATTAGCAACAGCACCAACAAAGACCACCTGTTCTTGTAAGTTATGTTGTTCAATAAACTGATTAAGCTCTGTACGGTAATCACCTTCTGGCCCTTGAGACCCTAAAATATAAAACTTAGTGTTTTCTAAACCTTTCGTGGCAATTATTTTCTCTAAGCCTTTAATAACCAAGTCAAAACCTTTACGATAAATAAGTGCACCAACACCTAGAATAATTTTTTCATTTAATGGCAAATTTAATTTTTCACGACATTCTTTTTTATCTAAATAATAAAACTTATTGGTATCAACACCGTTTCTTATGACCGTGGTTTTATTAGCCGTTTCAGCCAACTCATTAGCCGTTTGTGCCATTTCCTCGCTAAGAGAGATAACTTTATCTACTTTTTTAAGATAATAACTAACAATGTGCTTACGTAAGCCGGAATCTTGAAGATGAAATGCCTCCATACCACGTAAAGTAACATTAAAAGGAATATCAAATTTTTTCGATAGCCATGCCCCGGTAGGTAAATCAGGAAAGGTCCAATGTAAATCAATTAAATCAAAATCGGCCGGTAACGTTTTAACTATTGACCATACTGCCCGTCGATAACTAATAACCTCTAATGATTTTAAATGTCCTGGAATTGAAAAAAAACGCGGGTGATAAACATGTACTCCAAGAAGCTCTTCTTGCAACGGAATTTTTTGCAAACCTTTGAATTTATCAATATGCTTATGGACAGGAGAATCAGCAATCGGGTTAATTACCGTAATATCAGCATATTTACTCATCGCTTTTAAACGGTTTAATACAAAAATACCGTGATTCGGTTGTTCACTATTAGGAAATAAATAGCTAATCGCTAATATTTTTTTTCTTTTTATATTAGCCATTAGTCCGTATTCTTCCTTAGCCACTCTTCTAACACCACTAATTGCCATAATGTTTTATGGTGGTCAAACTTATCATTATTATGCTCTTGAATAAGTTGTTCAATACGCGATTTTTTAAAAAACTGATGTAACTTAGTTTCAGCTGATAACAATAAATTTTCAGCGTAATCTCTCAATTCATTTTGAAACATTAATTTAAGTGGTGTAGGGAAACCCATTTTTTTACGATAAATAATGTCGTTGGGTAAAATACCTTCCATCATTTTCTTTAATGGATATTTGCCTTCGCCTTTTTTAATTTTATGCTTACTTGGAATAGTCGCCGCAAATTCAACTAAACGATAATCTAAAAATGGAACTCGTAATTCAAGCGATGCGGCCATACTCATGCGATCAGCTTTAATTAATAAATCGTCTACCAACCAAGTTTTCGTATCAAAATAAAGCATTTTACTTAATGCATCGGCTTTTTTTGTTTTTTCAAAAAGGCTTTTGGTGTAATCACGGCTTGATACTTGTGAGTCTTGTTCAATTTCAGCTTTAAATTCGGGTTTATAAAGCGCTTCTTTTTCATGGTCAGGGTAAGTAGACATACCTTTATAACGTTGTTCTATGGGTAACGTAGCCATGGTTAAGTACTTAGATATTTTATGGCTCTTACCTAACACCTTATTCGACACACCAGCAAAAAAATTACTGCCAGTTTGCCCGACTACGGCACGATATTTATCTAAGACATTCATGTATTGATATAAGTCATAACCTGCAAATATTTCATCTGAACCTTCACCTGACAAGGCAACGGTTACTTTTTCTTTTGCTAACTTAGCAACAAAGAATAATGAAATAGCTGCCGCTTCAGTAACAGGCTCATCCATTAAAGAAATGTATTCAGGAATAAATTCTTTAAATTGTGCCGGTGTTATTTTTATCTCGTGATGATCTGTGTTAAATTTATCGGCAATAATTTGTGCATACGGTGTTTCATCAAAACCTTTACCAAAGTCATAACCTATAGAAAAAGTTTTTAATGGCTCTGTAACTCTATCAGCAAGTAAACCAACAACTGCACTAGAGTCGATACCACCACTGAGGAAAATACCTAAGGGCACGTCACTGCGTAAACGTAAATCTATAGCGCTGTCTAATAATTTTTTACTACCATCAACATAATAATCAAAACCTTTATCATCACTATTATTAGCAAACGATAAGTCCCAGTATTGTTTGATAGAAAAACTACCGTCTTTAAAAATACCATAATGTCCTGGCATTAAACGCTTAATACCTTGGTGTAAGGTGTTTTCACCTGGGATATAACCAAAGCTCATGTAACTATCGATTAATTGCACATTGAGTGCAGGCTTTTTATCTAGACCTTTTAAAATAGCTTTGGTTTCAGACGCAAAAATAAATTCTTCATCACTTTGAAAATAATAAACAGGTTTTATTCCTAAACGATCACGCGCTAGAAATAGCTCTTTTTTATTACCATCCCAAATAGCAATGGCAAACATGCCATTAAAATGTTTTAAGCAATCAACCCCATATTCTAAATACGCTTTAAGAACAACTTCAGTGTCGGCACCGGTTTCAAAGGTGTAACCTTTAGTTTCTAGTTCCGCACGTATTTCAAGGTAGTTATAAACTTCACCATTGTAAGAAATAACACAGTTATGTGCCGCTTCAACGCGTGGTTGATGACCAGCGGGTGTAGGATCAAGAATACTTAAGCGTAAATGTGCTAAACCTATTTTTTCTTCATCATCAAACCAAAGACCGTTACTGTCAGGACCACGATATGGCATAGTATCGCGCATAGCCTTGAAACGATCTTTGTCGATTGTTCCATTAAAATTAATTTTTCCTAAAATACCGCACATTTTAATAAATTACCTTTATCACTTATGATTTTTCATTACTTAAATGAAAATGAAAACCTTAATGCTGTTAAAATATAAGGTTTAATATAAACACTTTTATTAAAGTCGATTGTGTTTAAAAATCAACTACATCTTATTTTATTGAGATTTAAAGGTTTCAGCTAATAACTTCAGATCAAATTCTTTTGCTTTTTTTTCCAATAATAACAGCTGAGTATTATAATTATGAGCATTCATTATAGATTTTTTAATCATAAAATCATTTAAAAATATTGAATTAAACTCCGCACTATAATGGGTTAGATCTTTGTAATTCGAAATATCTTCAACAAAATCATGATCGTTAAACCAATATAAATCTATATTCTCATAATTATCCGAATTTAAAGCCACTTTTTTCACAAACGCTTTATAGTCATCAAATTCATCTCTATTTGTCTGGTAATCAATAGCGTATTTAGCGAGAGAATACGCAGGAAAAAATAATATAAACTTTGTATTCGGATGGTTCCTGACTAATGGAAGAATATACCGACTAAATTGCTCATAGTCATATAAACCATCTACATTAGTCATTCTATTTAATTTTTTATCTAAAATTAATTCTGCTTCAATAATACTATCGATAGAGACTTTAACTTGAGCATTATTTTTATATCTTTCCCATTTATCTATACCTCCAAACCGGCTATTATGGCTTTTAAGAGATTGCCACTCGGTTAACTCACCTATGCTTTTACGTGTTTTTTCTTCAGGGCATTCTCCTAAAACAACTGCTGACACTTTATTATTAAAGAAAGAATGACAGCTAACATAAGGCAGGTATTTCGAATTTGTATAGAGTGTTAAATCATCAAGATAGCTATCATTATATAAATATGACCACGCATCGAGAGGCACTCCCTTATTTCTTTGTAAATCGGTTGCACCATCTAAACTTATAATTATGGTTTTCATGTCATGTTCAGCTAAGAGGTATTTTAAAATAATTTCTCGTTCTTTTAATAGCCCTCCAGGAAGAGACAAATTTACAAAACCACCACCAAGAAGCTCGCTAGCTTCACCCACATTAAAGTTTTCAGCCATGCTGGTACCAACAATTGCAGAATCAAATGATGTATTATTTATAATACCTGCGGCTTGAAACCGCATTTCCTTGATATAAAACTCTTTATCAACAAGCTCAACTTTACTAATTGATATTGGATCTATAATAATCAAGATCAACATATGTGAAATGACTAAAAGAAAAAAAGTGGTTACTGAACTCAAGAATAGTTTCTTATACATAGTCAACATCAAAAATTAAAGTAAAGAAATTCCGCATCGGAACTTAATTGGGTAAAAATATAATAAAGACAAAAACCTGTCATCACTCCCGCCATCTTCATTTGTAAACTTGAGAATATAATTTTTTGTTTATTATGATAATCAATAAATTGCTGGCAGTTAGGAAAATATAAAGCAAAAATAAATAATAATAATATCCATTTAATACCTTCACCTAAATCGGCTTGTGACCCTTCAAACATTCCAGTAAACCGTACATTAAAATAATCAAAAGAATTGCCCAACATTGGTCCGAGACTTTCAGGTAGTGAAATACCGTGTCCGCCAAACATTGCATACATCATATGATTAGCGCTATTTACGCTATCTGCTCTAAAATACACCCAACCAACAATTACCGCTAATAATGTTAATACTTTAGCGAAAGATGCTTCTAAACGGCCTACCTTATTAGGTAAATTAAACATACCAAAACGAAGCTTTCTCCATGCATGATTTATTATCAAATATGTACCATGTAACATACCCCAAATAACAAATGTCCATCCTGCTCCGTGCCATATACCACCCAATAACATTGTCAAAAATAGATTAACGTAACGTCGGATATTTCCTTTCCTACTGCCACCTAAAGTAATATATAAATAGTCACGTAAAAAGCGAGAAAGTGTAATATGCCAACGCCGCCAAAATTCAATAATATTTTGTGATTTATACGGCGAGTTGAAATTGATCGGTAATTGAATACCAAACATCAGCGCAACACCAATAGCCATATCTGAATATCCAGAAAAGTCAAAATAAAGTTGTAATGTGTATGCTAATGCCCCACCCCATGCTGAAAATAAAGTTAATGCAACTCCTGCCTCTGCTTCTGAAAAAACTGGCGATGCATATACCGCAATACCATCAGCTAAGATGACTTTTTTAAACAAGCCTACGGTAAAAATAATTAAACCAAATGCTAGCGATTGATAATTAATTGTATATATTTTACTGTTGGCAAATTGAGGCATCATTTCTTTATGATGAACAATTGGGCCAGCTATAAGTTGAGGAAAAAAGGTAACGAATAAACAATACTGTAAGAAATTAAATTCTTTAGTTTCATGACGATAAGAGTCAACTAAAAATGCTATTTGTTGAAATGTAAAAAATGAAATGGCAAGTGGTAACAATATTTTTTCTAAATGATAAGTTGAACCTATTGACCAATTTAACTGTTCAACAAAGAAGTTAGCATACTTAAAATACCCTAAAAAGGCTAAATTAGTTATTACGCCAACCCACAATAATAGCTTCCTATAGGCTGGTTTTTCTCCGTTACTTAACATAGTCCCAAACGCATAGTTAAACAGCATTGAAAATAAAATTAAACCTAGGTATGCGGGGTTCCACCAACCATAAAAAAATAGAGACGTTAACACCAACCAAGACATCGCCACTTGATGTTGGTTACGTTTACCTATATAAAAAAATACAAATAGTGTAATAGGTAGAAAAAGGAAGATAAATTCAAAAGAATTAAAAAGCATGTAATTCCTTGCCAGAGTAATGGTTTTATAGTAGGAGTGGTGCAGATTATTTACCGCTACTTTTCCAGAAAATAAGCCACTAGGTATTCATTAATTAAATGATAATATTAAACTCATTTTATTAATTTTCATTTATCTAGTTATAAAGTGCAAATTGAAACAAGCCTGCTATTTCTCTTTGCTTAGATTTAATAATAGAATAACCTTTAATATCAAAGCTTTTTCAGCCTCATCAAACCAAAGGCCGTTACTGTCAGGACCACGATATGGCATAGTATCGCGCATAGCCTTGAAACGATCTTTGTCGATTGTCCCATTAAAATTAATCTTTCCTAAAATGCCGCACATAATACTTTCAATTTCCTTTAAAAGAAGCTAACTTCATTAATTGTTCTTTACAAATTTTATTCGTCGTTTCGATAGACTAATCAATATACAGGCTACACTTCTTGAAAAAGTTTTATATAAGAAGATGATACTGTCTTACTACTATAACGATTATCTATTGTGGTCGAGAAGTTTTCAACTAATGAATTAGTATCATATTTATTTGTTAAAAATTTTATTAGTTCTTGATACCAAACCTGAGCAGTATTCTCGGTTATTAATATACCATCGTTAACAGAGGACAGAATTTCCTTCACTCCTCCTACTGCATGAGCCATTATTGGAATATTTAACCAACCTGCTTCAAGTAAGACTAGACCAAAGGGTTCATCCCTAGATGGTAATAAAAACAACTCGGCCTTACTTAAAATTTGCATTACATACTTATGATTAAGATTGGTATAAAAAACGATTTTATCAGATAGCCCTAGCTGATTGACTAGACTCTGAAGTTCAATTAAATAGTTGGTTTTCCTACCAATAAGTATAAGCTGATGATTATGATCTGGATAATTTTCATTTAATAATTGAAAAGCATGAATCAATAGATCCTGTCCTTTTTTAGGCTCAAATGTCGCTATATTAACAAAATAAGGATTCATTAATGATTTATTTTCATTAATAGGGAATGAATAGTTTTTTATTTTCTCGCTATCAATCCCATTAGGTATCACTACTATTTTTTCACTATATAAATTAGATTTTTTAATTAATCTTTCTTTCATTGATAAAGAACAAACAACTATTCGGTAAACAAGTCTAGAAAAAGATTTTAGTACCTTTTCTGTTGTCATTATATGTAATTGGTCGATATCAGCCCCATGAAAACTAAAAACCAACCTAATTTTAAATAACTTACAAATGTTTAATAAACTCAATACATTCGCAGTGGGAAAGTGAACATTAATTACCTGAACATTATGCTTCTTAATTACCCTATACCATTGAAAATACATTCTAGGCTTTTGAATTAAGATATACTTTATTTTTTTTATATATGAATTACAGCAACTTATATCTATCGTGGGTATTCTGATAACTTTATATTCTTTGTTATCATCATCGTTAGTCTTCTTTTGCCAATTATTAATATGTAATATAACATTATAAGGAGAGTCTAATAATACAAATTCGCTAATGAGACCTTTAACAACAGTATTTACACCACCTTTGATATAAAGCTCCCAAGGAATAGATATAATCACTGTTGGCTTGGTGTATTTTGTCATGTAATTAACTCCTTAACCCCTATTATTCGAATAGTCTGTAGCGAAAAAAGTCATTAATTGCAAAAATATTACCTAAACTGTACCTAATTTATATTAATGTCTTTACCTTATTAACTAAAAAGTGCCTAGTAGACAATACATAACGTTTAAAACCATAGAAACGTGATAGTGATAAAAGGTGATAACGCCAAGCTTTTGACCATTTTCCTTCTTCCATACACAAAACAGCCAATTGATGCTCCATATCAATTTTTTTAGCTTCTATAATATTATGAATTTTGCTTGGTAAATTCATCTCTAATAATTTAAACAAATAATGATACTGACCTTCATAATACTCAAAACTATGCGACAACGACCCACCAGTTTCATTGATAATGAAACAAGGTGAATTTACTAATCTTAGATTCTTATCACAAGCAATTTTAACTGCTAAATAGCTCCATTCGGCATATTTTGCGTAATCATCAAAATATTCTTGCCCTATAGAAGATGAACGGAAAACTCCAGAACAACTAGCAAGCCAATTTCCCCTTTTTTCAAAAAGTGAGATTAATGGATCCTTATTAAACATTTTTACTTGAACATCATTTAACATTAAACTTTTTTCATTACTTGTATTTTTTCTATACCCATTTCCAATAACTACATCTATAGCTTTAGACTCTTTTATAGCGCCTATTCTTTTTTTAATAGAGTCATCGATGAGTTCATCATCATCATCTAAAAAAGAAAAATAATCCGTATCTACAATTTTCCTTGCATACCTAAGCGCTTCAGGAAAATTACCTAGTGATAAATAGTGACACTCGATATTAGGGTGGCTTTCAAGTTCAGTTCTTAAAGAAGCATCAAACTTATTTCCATTAATAATAATGACTAGTTTCACACCTACTTGGGAGAGCACACTTTTAATTGCATCTCTTATAGAGTTTTTGCGTTTTTTTTCTGCAGTGGTCGCAATAAATACGGTTAATTCAATATTATCTTCTGAAATCATAAAAGTTTCTTATTTTAGAGGGACACCATTCATATACAAAAAAAAGCTTCTTATACGCCAGCTATTTTTGATGAATGCAGGTAAAATTGCATCTAGCATTCCTTTTTTCGCCAAAGAGATTGCTTCATTAGGCTCTAACCATTGAACTCCCATATTGTCTAAAACTTCTTTGTGTATACTCTTGTTTTTATGATATCTACCTTCAAATAAGTACGTTTTCTTCTTCAATATTGCACCTATAATACTAGAGTGTGTTCTATTAGTAATAATTTTATTTGCATACAAATGAACTCTCATCCAATGTTCAAAGCTTTGACATCTCTTTGCAGGATCAAACATCACATTATTATAATTAACCTCATGAGATTGAGCACAACCTTCATTATCCTCCCTAAAAGCATAAAAATCGTATGCTCTTTTCCCCCTTCCAACCCTGGCTTCGATTATTTCTTTAGTCAAATGAAATGCAGTATCAATATCTTGATTAATATTTATAAATTCATGTTTAAGTGAAGGTAGTGAAATAAGAGTATTATAAGTGTACTCTTCTCTTGCAAAAATAATGACAGATTCTGATTTATTATTATTAATACACTTTTTAAATTTATGATTTAAAAAGTCTGGGTTCTCACCTACAGAACAAGGTCCATAAATAACAGGGCAGTTAAAACTACAAGCTTTTTCTAAAGCACTCCACCCACCTTCAGAGCACCATTCATTGAATGCTCCACCACCATGAATATAAATAACCTTATTTTTTAATTCTGTTACATCTTTGAATTCTGAAATAGAATATGTTTTGAATATTAATCCAAGTTCTTTGGCAAGCGACTCAGCACCAAAATAAATCAGATCATCACCAAAATTACCCCCTGGTTTAACAAATACGAACTCTTTTCTTGCATAATTTCTAAATATATCTTTTAATTTACTTTTCATTTATACCTACTTTAAAAACTTATTTAATTAAATCTTAATTATCTCGACATTTAGCATATAATAATTAACGCAGTGTTAATATTATTTAAGACAACTTTAATTTGCTGAGTATTTGCATTTCTATCCCTTTCGGTTTCCCTACAGCCCACCAAAAGAATAATATACAGCTAACGTAAGTGATAACACCAATAGCAATCAATAACATCAAATTTAAAAAATCTACATCAATGATATAGAATGATTTCATTACCCATATCATAATACTCATTATTAATGATGAGAGGGCAGGCCTATATAAAATCGCTATCATACTTCTGAAAGAAATATGTATTTCAAATTTTAACCAAGAAAATGAAATAAAGAAGTTAATAATTGCACTGCAAAGCAATGCCAGCGCCGGACTTGATATGTTATCAAAGGATATGATGCCAAATAACATAATTAATAAAATAATGATCCTAATACCTGAAATCATAGTGGTTATTTTAGGCTTACCTATAGCCATATATATATAACCATTATTTGATGACAGTGAAGTAACAAAAGCAGCTAACGATAATAACTGAATAACTTCGATAGCCCCTATCCACTTTTCACCTAAAACTACTGGAACAAAGAAATCGGAGACACTAAACAGACCTAAAGCAGCAGGAAGCGCTAATATTGTGATCATCGAACACGTACTATAAAATAATAAAGTTAATTCTTTTAAGTTATCTTTTGCTTTAGAATATGCTGGATATGACGCCTTATTAATTGGTGCGCCTATCTCTGAAACAGGTAAAGTCGCCATTTCCTGGCTTATAGAATAGAGCCCTGCAGCTTTTGTAGAGATCATTTTCCCTACAATTAAATCAATACTTTTATTGTTTATATAATAGAAAATATTATTTAGCATTAACCATTTAGAGAATCTAAATAGTTCCTTTCCCCCTTTCATAGATAATGATGGAGAATAAGGTTTCATGATATAACTTTGGATTACGTTAAAAAGTGAAAGCGCCAACATTCCATAAACTAATGCCAAGTAATTTCGCAAATGCCACGCTAAAAATAAAGTAACGAAAAAACTAAATAATTTAGGGACCAACTGTAAGATCAGCTCTTTCTTAAAGTTCATATCTCTCTGAAAGTCTACAACCTTGATATTGATTAATGCATTAAATAAGAACATTAGCGCTACCCACCTAAACACTTCGATGAGTCGTTGATCATCGAAGAAAGAAGCTAAGTGTGATGCCATAAAAAACATTAAACTTGATGCTATTATGCCAAAGCATAAATTAATCGTAAAAGTAGTATCATAATCAGATTTTTGAGGGGCAGTTTTTTGAATAATCGCGGCATTGAAGCCGAATAAACCAAATAGCTCTATAAATGAATATATTGACATTACAATTGCAATAACTCCAAAATCCTCAGGAGTTAAAAGCCTCACTAAAATAAGAGAACTAATTATCCCTAAACTTTTTACTAGCAATCTAGTAATAAGCATCCAGATAGCACTAGAGCCTAACTTTCCCGCTAAAGTAGACATTTAGGTTTAACCTTATTTATTTTCCTAAAATGAAAGATTATATAAGTTAATATTGGTGTTTTTTTTATGAATTTAAGTATTATCTGCATTTTATTTCTGATTGTTTTCTACTAGGGGTCTATTCAAAATATTACTAGTAATTATTATAAGCGCAATCATCCAAACAGTTATTTCTAAAACTTTACTATTAGAAAACTGACTGGCTGCCATAACCCCAATCATTCCGCCAGTTAAACCCAACATTATAAGCCTGAGATCACGATCGTATTCTTTATTCTTTGACATTGATAAACCTCTTTTAACCACACCAAAAATAACCAGAAAAAAGAGTCCCGCTCCTATAATTCCATGATCAGCTAACATTGTCATTGTTAAGTTATGCGAGCCACGTAATGCTCCTGCGGTAGTATTTGTTAAGTATTTTTGATCAATATATATCGGACTTAGTAGTAGTGTTGTACGGTGACCATTTCCTATTAAAATATCCTCTTTAAACATTTCTATTTGCGCATTAATAATAATCATTCTTGATTGAGCGCTAACATCTATTTCTTCAGAGCTTTCTGCTGATATAATAGATTCTATTCTATTAACAATTAAATCGATCGACACAAACGATAAGGCAATTAATGCAACAGCTCCCCACTTTATTAATGTACCTTTAAATTCTTTTGCCGAGAATAAAACTAAAAACAAGCCGGTTGCAACTAAAGCCCCTATTGCTCCACGACTACCCGACATAATAATGAGATTACCTGCAAAAGCTAACGGGATAAGTAACCAGTATTTCTTTTTTACTGCATTACTCAGAAATAAGAAAGCTGCTGTTACTACTATAGGAATAACATGTATTGCGAGTAGATTGGAGTCATCTATACTTGGTAAGCCCGCTCGTTCAAACCTACCTCCACTGTGCGTTTGCAAAGCAGTAAAGCCAATATAAGCACAACCGATTAAGTTCGCTAAAATTACAACAATGAGCTTTTGTTTTGTATTAACTATTGTTATTAATAAAAAGTATAGAATGAGCAACTTCACTAATAAAACAAAATATATTTGATGCCATTCAGTACTTAAAACAAAAGGAAATTGAAGGCCAACAAATACTACAAACGCAATCAATAATTTTGTTTCTTTAAACTTAAGCCAGTCGCTTTTGTTTTTTTCATGTATAAATACGCTAATTAACGTTAATACAGCAACAATCAACGTCCATCTCATTTCCGGCAAAAAAGCCCCCCAATATTTACCAGGAGGATGCATATAAAAACAAAAGAAATATAGCAAAATACCTGCCATAGGTTTTTTTAATGTATATAAAGCTCCGACCATAAAAACAAGAACAAAACCAATTGCTGTAATAGGCATAACTTATCTCTTTTGGGTACTATGTTCAGTTTCAAATAGCTTAACAATACGCTTAGCATTTTCTTGCCAAATAAATTGTTTTTCTATCACACTCGATTTAACTGCAGTTCGAAGAACTTCTAGCTCATTAATATGCTCAATAGCATACTCCAATTTTTCAATAAATGATGTTTGATTACCTTTTTCAAAAAATAACGCTGTTTCGTCACTTAGTATCTCTCGAATATTTGGGTACTCTGGCGCAATAATTACACTACCTACAGCCATGTATTCAAACATTTTAAGGGGCGATGCATAAGCGGTAACGTCTGGCTGTAAAGCAATGTCGAATTGCTCAACATAATCAAGTACTTTATCGCGAGTGACCAAACCTGCGAATTCAATTTTATCACTAATACCAAGCGCTTCTGCTTGGGCTTTTAATTCAGGTAAAATATTACCATCACCCACACAAATTAGTTTTAGCGGTAATGCTTTGTATTTTGCTATGGCGTCAATAGCTTTGTCCATACCATGCCAAGGGTGAATAAAACCCGTAAAACCAATAACAATGTCTTTTTTATCTTGTTGTATTGGTTTAGCAAGCATTTCATCAATAAATGGCTGATTTACACCATTATGTATAACCGTGATATTGCTTTCTTTCACCCCTACATTACGTAAGTGGTCGGCCAGTACGTCAGTAACAGGTAGAGTATGCGTTGCATTTTTCCAAGTATAATTTTCTATCCATTTGGCAAATTTAACTAATGATAAACCACTATAGCGACTACGCTCCTCAACCAAAGGAGCATTAACCTCTAAAATTAAAGGTATCTTAAATAACTTACTCGCCCATATTCCTGCTGGTTGATAAAGATTATATCGCTCATAAATAAATTTAGGTTTGAATTGTTTTATGGCTATCACTAACTTAACGAATATCCAAAAACTGTATGAGAGCTCTAATAACTCGTATAACGCTCTAGGTAATTGTTTTTTTAGTTTTGTTACAAAGCCACCATCATGACCAAAATCACTGTTATCATTAAGCGAAGGCGCTATAAACTTAAGTTCATGCCCCTGTTCAAGAAACGCATTAGTTAGTTCTTCCACATGCACAAACTGACCATCTTTTGAAGCAATACGGTGATGATATAAAATTTTCATAATTTATTATTATTTTTCCTAAAAAAAGCTTCCAAAATAAGAATTGCCCAAATTAACACGCCATTGTTGGATTTTCGTTTGTGGTGATCGTTTAGTAATTGCCTAAGGTGTAGCGCATTAAAAATATTTTCTGATAGTAAGTGCTCTGACAAAATACGTTTTTCCAATGTATCTAAAGGGATTTGTCTTATCCATTCATCAAGCGGGGCTGTAAATCCCATTTTCTCACGATTAAGAACAAATTTTGGAACAATACATTTGAGCGACTCAGCCAAGGCAGCTTTAACTTTTCTTCCCTTTAAGTTTACGCTAGGTGCTAAACTTAAACCATATTCTACTAGATTATGATCTAAAAATGGCACTCGAGCTTCTAATGAACCGGCCATACTTGCCCTGTCAACCTTAGTTAATATATCGCTTGGTAAGTAGGTTTTAAAATCAATATACTGAACTTGCTTTAAAATACCTAGCCCTTTCACTTCACTCGCTAATTTTTGAAAAAATGATAACGAAGTATAACCATTTAACTTGGATATAAAGTCTAATGAATACAAAGATGTAATTGTTTTATTATCCGCTAATGACATTGAATTATGGTGACTAGTTATCCCATCACTACTTAAGGAGTTGAACGTTGATTTTGCTCTCATGAATCTAGGTAGACTATTGAAGTGTGGGTATATTTTACCTAAAAGTGAAAATATTGGTTTATTGATACCACCAGGGAAGAACCTTCTAATCTTTTCTTCCATATTAAGCATTTTATAGTTTCTATAACCAAAAAACAGTTCATCGCTACCGTCTCCTGACAGAACGACTTTAACATTTTCTTTAGCTACTTTACTTAGTATTAAGGTCGGTATAGCTGAGTTGTCAGCAAAAGGTTCATCAAATATATCGACAAGTAAATCAACTAGTGATAAATCGTTTACGGACACATTAGTTGTTGAATGTTGAGTTTTAAATTCTTGTGCTACTCTTTCTGCAAAACTTGATTCATCATATTGAGAAAGATCAAAACCTATTGAGCATGTATTAAGGTTTGTCGTTATTTGTTCGCTCATTAATGCAACAATAGCAGTTGAATCTAGCCCTCCGGATAAGAATGCCCCCAAGGGCACATCAGCTATCAGACGTTTTTTCACCGACTCATTAAGTAGTTTTTGCAAATGTTCATTGTTACATTCTTTATTATCTTCAGAAATGAAGGTCTTAACATCCCAATAACATGTAGTTTCTACATTCTTATCTTGTTCATTAATTAATATATAATGGCCTGCAGGAATTTTGTGAATACTTTTATAAATCGACTTGGGTTCAATAACATAACCCAGTGTTAGAAAGTCCTCTAAAGCTGCCTCATTAATACTTGAATCTATATCGCAATGTCGTTTTATTGCTTTTAATTCTGATGAAATAACTAGCTGATTTTTGTTTGTTATCGCCCAATGCAGAGGTTTAATGCCTAGCCGATCTCTAACTGCGAATAAAACTCGAGTTGCTTTATCCCACAACACAAATGCAAACATTCCATTAAATTTATCAACACATTTTGTATTCCAAGCCAGCCATGCATTAACAATAACTTCAGTATCACTATTAGTATTAAATACAAAACCAAGTGCTATTAACTCACACTTTAGTTCTTTGAAATTATATATTTCACCATTAAAGGTAACCGCTATAGTATTAGTTGCATCAACAAGAGGCTGTTGTCCTGTTGCTAGATCAATAATGGACAGCCGATTATGCCCTAGCCCGACATATTCATTAATATATATGCCATTACCATCGGGACCACGATGATGTTGACTGGAATTCATGCGCTCTAAAGTATCTTTACCTTTAAAACTATCCCTGTCTAACTCATAAATTGCTGCAACACCACACATAAAAACTAACCAAACCTATTTAGTCGTTTATATAGTTTATTTAATCCCCAAAAATAATGGTGCTTATTCATTAAATAAAATAATCCTTTTAAATGAGAGAAATGAAATTTAGAAAGCTTAAAACCACGAGATAACTCTTGTGCATCATGAATAACTTCTGCGTGCGGAAGATAGGTGATTTTATATCCTTGCTCCCATACTCGTAAGCAGTAATCTACATCTTCTGGTGAATAAAATATTTTTTCATCAAATAAACCTGTCTTTTTAAACGCTTCGCTCGAAAGCATCCAACAGGCTGAAATAGCATAATCAACAGTCATTGGCTCAGTAGCTAATTGAAGTGCATGTGGCTTTGCTTCAATATTTTTTAGAAATAAAAAGCGCTTTAACTTATGAATAAGTGTAGGGAAAACATCGCAAGACAATTGAAAATTACCACTATTGTATGAGAGCCTCGGTACAGCCATGCCTACATCTTCATTATTTTCCAGATATGATAGTAAACCTTGAATGGCACTATGATTAATATAGGCATCTGAATCAAGCACTAAAATAAACTTACCCTTCGCTTTTTTTAACGCTGCATTTCTAGAATAAGTTGTACCTGTGTTTTCAGTAAAGAAAATAGGCTTTATTAATTCTGGGTGTGAGCTTTGGTATTTATTTTCATATTCTTTAATTAATTCCACGCTTCCGTCTTTGGAACCGTTATCAACAATGAATATTTCACTTTGTTCGTCAAATTCTAACAACGAACTTATTAAGTCATCTAAACAACGCTTTATTGGATCAACAGAGTTGTAAGAAAGAATAACGGTAGAAACTAACATAAATTACTGCATTCCTATTCTATCAAAATGGTATGTTGTTTAACTTTAAAAAAACCTTCATACATAAATTTGTCTAAATCATTATCAGCGTTAGATGGATCTAACGAGGACAACACAATAACCTCTCCACCAAAATCAGTCATCATTATTTTATTAGTTAGTTGCAATAACTTAAACTCAATTTTATTAGCTGACAGCATGTTATTAACTTTATACGTAACCCTAATTGTGCGCTCTTTACCTTGTATATTAACTATAGAAAGTGATGTGTATGGTATATTGTTATCGCTGATATCAGTTATTTCATGAGAAGAAATACTTTTAAGTGACCAAAGATCTTCGTCAAAAAATCTGTTTTGATAACTGATTATTTCTTTATCATCTGTTTCAGCATAATACTTAGCTATAAAAATCTCTACGTTGTCAGAAGTTGATTTCGATATGTATATTTCATCTGCTCGAGGGAAACTTGGTATCCAATTATTATCAAACTTAGGAATGTCTTTAAAGTCAGTGTCTGTCAATGAGCTTTTGTCTATTTGTTCTGTTAACAAATTTACATTTTTTTCATATTGGTATTTTAACAGCGGACCTAAAAATAAAACTAATAACGTAAAAGTAGTAAATATTAAAGATGGAAATTTTTGTGCTACCGATTTGTCCTTCTTCACTTGAGTTTTTTCTAATTCAGCAATGGGGTCACTCATATAATGGCCAATAACAAATATTAAGCCCATTATAAAAGCAAAAAATACCCAACCATAAACTAAGTGATCAAATCCTACAGCAGCCTTCATATCAGATAAGTGACCAATAAGAATGATTAAAAATGCCCTCAAACCATTACCAATAATAGCAACAGCACAACAAATCAAAACAAAAAGAATTTGCTTATAAAGCTTAGTGAAATTCAAATACGAATATAGAACACCAATAGTAATAGTTGAAATTAAAAATCTTATACCACTACATGCTTCAGCAACAACAAAATTACCGTTTGGTATTTGTATATACATTCCATCCCTATAAACAGGAATACCTAAAATTTTAATCATATATACAGAGATATCAGCTGTAACAAACTGTAGATAAGGAATTAAAAAATCACCGATGGGAATTGAAAGATACAAAAAGGCTAAGGGAAATCTTAAGAAAAAAACCACTTTCCAACCAAAAAAAGCCCAAGTTAAGACTATAAATAAACTAAATAATGCAAACTGCTCTAAGACATTGATATAGGAAACAACACTAACAAACCAGAATAGCGAGGTTAGACCCACCAAAACCAAGCCTAAAAAAGATGGTTGTGCCTCAATTAATGCAAGTTCATTCTTTTTACGATGTATTAACCATAACGTAGTAGGTAAGATTAAAAAACCATGTCCGTATGTATTTGAGTATTCCCAAATTAGTGCGAGCTTATTAAAAGAACCATTAAAAGCTAAAAGTAATGAAAAGATTAAGCTACTAATTAATATTATATTTTTTGTATACGTGCTCTGTATGATGGTCATATAACTCCCTTTTTATTTACATCATCTTCATTCAAATAAACATTCTTCATTGTTGACCATTTAAAATCCATTAATAAATGTTCTATTTTATTCTCCATTCTAGACAAATTAATATAGTGTCTAAATTTCGATTTAAGTGAAGCTTCTTTAACCCTAGGTTGTTTAGGATCAATTTCCCATGGATGAAAATAAAAATTATAAGGCTGCTGCTCTTGCTGATGGAACTTATCAATACGATTTTTAGAGAGCCAATAAGGATATAAGCGGAAATAACCTCCACCACCTATCCCTGTATTTTCATCATTTTTTCTAAGTGTAGGAATAGGAATTTCAATTATCCCTTCCTTACGCAGATGTTTGAATCGAGGCCACTTAGGTGTACCATATAGGTCGTGCTCTATTGGGTATGTACTGGAGCTATATAAAATACCTAATTCATGTAACAACTCAAATACCCATTCATTATTTTCACCTATAGAAAAGCTAGGAGCTCTATACCCTAAAACTTTTTGCCCTGACAACTGCTCTAATAAATCAATACTTTTAACAATATCGATTTTGAGTTCTTCCCTTGATTGCGTTGAGGCTCTTCGGTGATTATAACCATGACTAGCAATTTCATGACCTGCATCTGCAATATCCTGCATTAGTTTAGGAAAAGCATTAGCAACCCACCCTAAAATAAAGAAGGTACCTTTTATTTCATGCTTTGCAAATATATCGAGTATTCTTCTCGTATTATAATCAACCGTAGGTTTACAGTTTGACCAGTCTTGTGGCTGAATAACTTTTTCAAAAGCAGAAACATGAAAATAATCTTCTACATCAACTGTCATCGCATTTATAATGTTGCTCATGAATAAAAACCTTTATGGACTATAAACCAAGTAGCACTGATAAAAAATAAGCAAGATAGCATTAGCGCCCCTTACCAAACAACACAATCTCAACTGTTCTGATCAAAATTAACAGGTCCAACAAAAAACTGCGATGCTTAATGTAATACAAATCATATTTAAGCTTTTCTAATGAATCCGCTTCCGTAGCACCATAAGGATACTTCAGTTGCGCCCAACCTGTTAATCCAGGTTTAACATTATGACGTTCATTATAATAAGGAATATTTTTAATCAAACTTTGCACAAATTCTGGTCTTTCAGGTCTAGGGCCAACAAACCCCATATCACCACGAATAACGTTATAAATTTGTGGTAACTCATCAATTCGATATTTACGTAAAATATTACCTATTTTGGTGATACGAGGGTCATCTTCCGAAGCCATTTGAGCACCAAATTTTTCGGCGTCTAAACGCATACTTCTAAATTTAATAATATTAAAAGGTTCACCGTCTAAACCGACACGTTCTTGGAAGTAAAAAACAGGCGCTTTTAACCCTTCATCTAATTTAATTAACACAGCAGTTAACAGCATTATTGGCCAAGTAACAAATAATAGTATAGAAGCCATTGCCGCATTAAATATCCAATCTAACGTATTACGCAAATGATTTGCTGAAGCAAAACCGTTCGAATAAATAACCCAACTCGGATAAATAAGATTTACTGCTATTTGTCCTGTTTCTCGTTCAATAAAGTCTAAAATTTCAGTAATTTCAATACCACGAATTTTACAAGCAAAAAGCTCATCAATAGGAATATTATTGCGGCGTTCATCACTCGCCACAACGATTTCATCAATTTGATGGTTTAACGCATAATTCACTAATGAACCCTTAAGTTCGATTCTTGTTTCTTGTTTTATGCCTTCTTCGGCGTCGCCATTCATAACAACATAACCATGCACTGAAAAACTTTGTCTATCGACATCTCTGCGCATTCGTCTTTCTATTATCGATGCCCTTTCACCGGCACCAAGTACTAAAACAATACGTTTATTAAAACCAAAAAAGTCTATTTGAACCGTTAAGTATCTAAAGAAGCTAATCAATATAAAGCTAACTAATGACGCTATCGCTAATACTTCTATTGGCAGCGCATAAGTACCATAAAGAGGATTAATGATAGTAAGAATAAAAAAGGCAACTGCAACACACATTAATACTCGGCGAATAACGCCTCGAAAGTTAACTCGTAATTTAGAGTTATATAAACCTAACGCGAGTGAAGTTAATTGATTAAGAAGAGCAAAAACTACCGAATAAATCAGTAAGTAATTATCAGGAATAGCAGAAAAATGACTTTCCATAACAAAGCTACTACCATATATAACAAAAGGCAATGCACTTAAAAACAATAAGAACTCTATTGATATCAATGACTTGCTTGCAATTGATAAATCTCGAAATTTGGGGCTAGACATAATAGACTAGATTCCTTGATGAATTATATATTTGTCGGAATGAATTCCACCCAAAAATAGGGGGCGTAAATAGATGTAATTTAGAATTTATTTTAGCTATTAGGATAAGGTTAATTTTTGATAGATATATTAAATTTCTATGAAAGACATCACCCAAATAACACAAAAAACTCACACTACAAATCTAAAAGAAATGATTCTATCAAAAATGTAGCTAAAGTTAAGGTTTTATTTACCGTTGTTAAAATGTGGCATCTATGAAAAAAATACCATACAATCAATAATCGAATTACAAATAATTTTTGATGTTGAAGGTATATACCATGGATAAAAAATTTACCAAGTCACTTAAAGTAATCGTTGTTTTACTTTTAGCTCAAATCATTTCAGCCTGTTCTACTAATCAATTACCAACAGCTACACTCCACTCTTCAAATACCGACGATATTAACTCTTATAAATACCTTATTGGTGCTGGAGATGTGCTTAATATATTTGTTTGGCGTAATCCTGAGGTTTCAGGATCATTCGTTGTTCGTCCTGACGGCATGATTACCACTTCACTGGTAGAAGATATAAAAGTATCGGGTAAAACGCCTACTGAGCTAGCCCGTTCAATTGAAGAGATATTAGGAACTTATTTAAGAGACCCTATCGTAACTGTTACGGTGAATAGTTTTGTTGGCCCATTTAGCGAGCAAATTCGTGTTATTGGTGAGGCAGCGCAACCACAAGCGATCAATTATACTCAACACATGACATTATTAGATGTAATGATACAAGTAGGTGGTTTAACGGAATTTGCTAATGGTAATGGTGCTGTATTAGTTAGAATTGAAGATGGTAAGCAACAACAATACGACATCATGATTGACGAATTATTAAAAGATGGGGATATTAGCGCCAACGTTGATATGTTACCTGGTGATATTATCATTATTCCTGAAGCTTGGTTTTAATCAAGTAGCCTTTTAGTCTGATTAGAGAATACTAACTTATCTTCTAAGCATGATTAAACTTAATGTAGGTTGGACTTCTGTCTGACAGCGGAAAAAATATAATTAATGAAGGTTAGTAATTAGAATGCAAGAAATATTTAATGATCTACTCGATTATTTAAAAGGTATTTGGATTAAACGTCGGTATATTATTATATCGACTTGGCTTATCTGCCCGATCGGATGGGGTGTTGTTTCAATGATGCCCAATGTATATGAATCTGAAGCACGTGTATTTGCTGATACTCAATCAATATTAGCACCATTACTGAAAGGGTTAACGGTACAAACCAATCCAGACATTCAAATCAATTTAATGATTAAAACATTACTTAGTCGCCCTAATTTAGAACGTATTTCACGAATGACTGATTTAGACATTCAAGCTGAAACACCGCAACAATATGAAGCTATTATAAATCGCTTACGAGAAAATATAAAAATAGTAAAAACCCGAGGAAGAGATAATATATTTACTATTTCCTTTGAAGATAAAAGCCCAGAAATGGCTAAAAATGTTGTACAATCAGCATTAACCGTCTTTATAGAAAATACTCTTGGCCAAAATCGAACAGATTCAGATTCTGCACAGAAATTCTTAAAAAGCCAGATAGCCGATTATGAGAATAGGTTGACAAGTGCAGAGGGTCGCTTAACAGACTTCAAACAAAAATATAGCACCATGCTACCCGACCAAAATGGTGGTTATTATACTAGGCTTAATCTTGCCAAAGAAAACTTAGAAAAAATTGAACTTGAATTAAAAGAGGCTGAAACACAATTAGCATCTGCTAGAGCTCAATTAGGCACTGTACCTAGTGAGTCAAGCTCAAGCCAAAATAAAATACAAACAGCCAACTCTATTAAAACTAATTTTGATGATCGTATTACTGAATTAGAATTATCATTAGACGCTTTGCTCTTAAGATATACTGATAATCATCCTGATGTAGTCGAAGCCAAAAGACGTCTAGAGCACTTAGAGAAAGAACGCAGCAACGAAATTGAAGAATACTTAAATGAAGCAAGTAATAATGATAGCAACTCATTAATCACGAGCCAAAACCCTGTTATTCAAGAATTACAAATTCAAGTTAATCAATTTGAAAATCAAGTAGCCTCAATGAAAGTTAGAGCTAATGATTATCGAAATAAAGTGAGTGAGCTTGAAAGTAAAATTCATGTATTACCTGAAATTGAAGCTGAATTGGTTGCACTAAACCGTGGTTATGAAATTACTAAAAATAAATATGAACAATTATTGAATCGACAAGAAACTGCTCAACTAGCACAACAAGCAGATGAAACAACCAATAAAATACAATTTAAAGTGATAGATCCCCCTAGAGCTGCAGATAAACCTTCAGGGCCTAAGCGAATACTATTCTTTATATTCGTAACTTTTTTGGGTTTTGGTGCAGGGATTGGTTTATCATTATTATTCAGTCAATTATCACCTGTAGCAACGTCTACTGCTCAGTTATCAAAAGCGACTGGCGTACCTATATTTGGTGTGGTATCCGCTAATGAAAATTTGGGCCTACAAAAATGGCATAAAAAGAAGACAATTCTTTTTATTATATCCAATCTTTGCCTACTAATTATTCTGATGATGTTTATAAGTTATTTTTTATTTCCTGATGCCATTCAAGCCCCATTGAAAAGGATATTATAAGCCATGAGCACTATAGAAAAGGCATTGGCCAAACAAAAAAAAGCGGCGCAAGACAATAAGAGTAATATTGAAGCGCAAGATATAAGCTTGAAAGAAAGTAATGATGCAACAAGTGCTGAAATACCGCACCAAATAAAAGATACCCAAACTGCTTTGAAAAGCTCTACGTCTACTAAAACATCAAGAGCAAATAAAGAAGCAATCATTTTAAATGGTGAGCACCTAACTGAGCGTGGATTTATTTTTAGTGCTAACAGTGCTCATCATATACAAGAAGAATTCCGCCATATTAAACGTAAGTTAATCAACAATGCTTTTGGGGCTGCCGCGAAAACATTAAAGCACAGTAACTTAATTATGGTGAGCAGCTCTAACCCTAATGAAGGTAAAACTTTTATCTCAATTAACCTTGCTTTAAGTATTGCACTTGAACAAGATAAAACTGTTTTATTAGTTGATGCTGATGTATTAAGACCAAGCATACACAGAGAGTTAGAATTTGAAAGTAAGCAGGGTTTACTTGAATATCTACTTGACGAAGTACCATCATTATCTGATGTTATTTATAATACCAGCATTGATAATTTAAAATTAATCCCTGCCGGTAAGCCACATCATTTAACCAATGAGTTACTAGCTAGTGCTAAAATGGCTTCATTAGCAGAAGAGCTTGCTCAACGCTATCCAGACCGTATTGTTATATTTGATTGTCCACCTATACTAGGTGTTACTGAGACCCCTGTATTATCAAGCTTAGTGGGACAAGCAGTTGTTGTGGTTGAAGAGTCCAAAACAAAATTAGATAGTGTAAAAAAAGCGGTTGCTCAACTTAACGAAGATATCGCTGTCGGCTTCGTAATGAATAAAACAATCAGATCTAAAAAGGATGAGTATGGCTATTATGGCTATGGCTACGGTAAGAAAAGCTAATAATTTTCACTTAGCCAATGTTTTAACATTATTAACATGCTCAATTTTCGTAACTCCGACCATGGCCGGAGAGTGGCAGTTTGTGCCCACTTTTGGGATAGAAGAAACCTATACCGATAATGTAGAATTAACGATTACTGACCCCACTTCTAGCCTAGTATCTCAAGCGATTTTAGGAGTGGGGGTAGATTACCAATCTCGCTTTGCTAACTTTTCTTTTACTGGCGAGAACAATAACCTCTTCTTTAGTCATGATAGTAGTATTGATGACAATTATTTAACGCTGAATAGTCAGGGAAGTTTATACCTCTGGTCTGATGGACCAGAGATTTTTGCGACAGCTGTCGTCGATAATACCAGTAGAAACTCAGCTAGCAATAGCCTTGCTGATTTAGTCTCTGGCGATACAGTCCAGTCTGAAAGTTATGCTACAGGTCTACGTTATAACGTCAATAACAGCAGTTTCGCTCTACAATCTGCAGTTACATATAGTACCAGTAGGTTTGAAGATGATATTGGTGATTATGATAGTGAATCTATTTATATAAATACCAACAATAATAACAATGCACGTCTCGTTTTTTGGCAGCTAAATAGTAGTTATTCAAAAAGAGAACAGAACTCTTTAGGTATTACTAGAGATGGAAAGCAATATAGTGTCGATGCAAAATTAGGCTTAATAACTCCGATAGATCTCAATCCTTTTATTCGTTTCTATGATGAGGATTTCTCAGGTACTTTTGGCAATCAAAGCCAACCGACGACGTCTTCATGGGGCCCTGGTTTCCGCTGGTTAGTTTCACAACACTTACAATTAGATTTGTCTTATAACTATGTTACCGATGATGAAGTTAGTGATGATTATGTCGCCGCATCAATTCAATGGGATCCTTCAGCAAGAACTTCATTAACAGCAGGCTACAGCCAACGCTTTTTTGGCGATTCATATGACCTCAGTTTTCAACATAGAACAAAACGTTTAACCAACACTATTTCTTATGATGAAACTCTAGAAGTGTTTGATCGAAATAGTTTCCAACAAATAGATCTAGGTGCATTCTGGTGTCCAACAGGCTCTACCATCGCAAATATTGCTAACTGTTTTGCCCAATCAGAGCAACCAGACGATAGTCAATTTCAATTAACAAACTTTTTTTACTTAGAGCCAGTTGAGAGTAACGAATTTTCGTTAAATAAACGCTTTTCTTGGAATTCAACATTACAACTTGCTAGAACCTCTTTTACTTTTAGCGCCTCAGGTACTAGACGTGAGAGTATTGAATCTGAAATAGTAGACGATACCTTGTCAGCCTCGTTCACAATAAATCGTAGAATTAGTGGTAAAAGTAAGTTAACGCTATTAGCTAAGTACGACAACAATATTTATGACAAAAATAATCCCGCAGGGAGTAGACAAGAAGATGATTACAGAACATTATCTGCCACTTACACTAAAAATTTAGCATCATCTTTATCAACTCATTTTACGCTTCAACAAGTCAATAGAGACTCAACGGTTGAGCAGTATACCTACGATGAATTACGCGCAATAATTAACGTAACCAAAGAATTTTAATATGTATGAAAGTTACTATGGTTTTAAAGAAAAACCTTTCCAGTTAAGTCCTGATCCTCGTTTCTTCTTTGCAACCAGCCATCATCAACGTGCATTATCTTATTTACAGTATGGCTTAGACCAAGGTGAAGGCTTTATTGTTATTACAGGTCCTATTGGCACAGGAAAAACGACCATTGCTCGAAATTTATTGGCTTCTATAGGCGATGAAAATATTGTTGCTGCACAACTTGTGACAACAAAGCTATCACCGGATGAATTACTTGAACTAGTCGCTGCCGAGTTTAAAATTCCTTTAAAAAGCAACAGTAGCAAGGCAGAAGTATTGCGCAATATAGAAGCTTTTTTAATTCAACTTAATAAGCAAGGAAAGCGCGCCTTACTGTTAGTGGATGAAGCACAAAACCTACCTTCTGAAACGGTTGAAGAATTGAGAATGCTTTCAAATTTTCAACTTGATGATAAACCGCTTATTCAAAGTTTTTTACTCGGTCAAGAAGAGCTTAAAGATATTATTCAAGCGCCTAATATGGAGCAATTTAGACAGCGTATTATTGCCTCTGCACACTTAAAACCATTAAGCATTGAAGAAGTAAAAAGTTATATTAATCACCGATTACAACAAGCGGGTTGTAAAAAAGAAGCACTTTTTTCTGATGATGCGTTTGAATTAATTCACCAAAAAACATTAGGTGTACCACGTAAAATTAATATTTTTGTCGACCGTTTGTTATTGTTTGGTTTTTTAGAAGAAGCATCTCATTTTACAGTTGATAATATTAATGAAGTTGCGCAGGAAATGTCGGTTGAACTAACCGGTTCATTAAGCTCAAAGACTCTTGAGAATACTCAATCACCAAACCAATCCGCCACTCAACAATTTGTCGTTAACTCGAGTGAAAATGTTGAAAATATAAAAGAAGTTTTAAGAGAAGTAGAAGAGATCTTAGAAGCTAACATTAAACAAAAGATAAAAATGGCGCGTTATGTTGATAAACTACTTAAGCAGAAAAATCGCCAATACGCTCAAGAGCAAATAGAAAAAGATATATAGCCAGTACTTACAATGCTTTTATGTTGTGACTGTAAAAGCTATTGCGGGTTAAAGTGTTATTGATAACCCGCAATTATTAGTAAATTAACTGTTAATGCTCAGCTCATATTTTTCAATTAATGAATACAGTGTAGGCCTAGTAACCCCCAAAAGTTCTGATGTTTTAGACATATTCCCCTCCGACAGCGCATATGCCTTTTGAATAGCCAAAGATTCTGCTTGCTCTCTTACCGTACGTAAATTCAATGAAAGCTCATAATTGGTATCACTGTGGTCGAAGAAGCCTAAATCAAAAGCAGTGACCTGCACGCCGGTACTCATGACCACGGCGGATTTAACTTTATTTTGTAATTCTCGAATATTTCCCGGCCATTTATGTGTGTTAATAGCACCGATAGCGTCTTCAGAGAAAGATTTGGCATTACGTTTATACTCAGTAGCATAAAGCTGTAGAAAATATTTAGCGAGAATTAAAACGTCTTCATCGCGATCACGTAATGGCGGAATATTTAACGTTATTTCACTCACTCGATAAAATAAATCTTCTCTAAATTCTTTATTGGCAACCATCTCTTCTAAGTTTTGGTTCGTTGCACAAACCACCCTAACATTAACCGGAATCTCTTCTCTACCGCCTAAACGTTCAATAATTTTTTCTTGTAAAAAACGCAATAATTTAGCTTGTAAATTAAATGGCATATCGCCAATTTCATCTAGAAATAAGGTGCCGCCTTCTGCACATTCTATTTTACCTTTCGTGGTTTTATGGGCGCCAGTAAATGCCCCTTTCTCAAAACCAAATAATTCACTTTCTAATAATGTTTCAGGAATAGAAGCACAGTTAATAGCAATAAAAGGCTTATCTGCACGATCACTAGCCAAGTGTACTGCTTTTGCCGTGACTTCTTTACCAGTACCGCTTTCACCTAATAATAAGGCGGTGATATTCGTTGGTGCAATCCGTTTGACCATAGTACATAAGCGATCAATCGCCTCACTATTACCAATAATACCAATATTACTATCGGTAACCGCCCGCATAGAGCGGTTTTCACTTTCAATATTAGCTAACGTGAAAGCTCGAGAAATAATGACATTAATAACTTCAGCATCAATGGGTTTTTGATAAAAATCATAAGCGCCTGCAGCAATCGCTTCTAGGGCATTGACTCTATCTTCATTGCCTGTAATAACAATAACTTTGGTATGAGGAGCAATAGCAAGAATTTCTTCTAACGCCTTCAAGCCTTCGCTTGCATTGGTTTCATCTGGTGGTAAGCCTAAATCTAAAGTAACTACTTTAGGCTCATGGCGTCTTACGGCAGCAATTGCAGATTCTCTATCTCCGGCTAAAATAGGGCTATAATCAGACAAACTCCATTTCAGCTGTTTTTGAATGCCTTTATCGTCATCAACAATTAATACTTTTTCCATTAGTTCCTTTCCCAATTATTTTTACTAATATACTAATCAAATCACATATTTGTGTTTCATCATAGAATGCAATTACCCTAACGCATACAGCACTAAAGTAAAGCCTGTAGTGTAAATATGCTTTATTTATATAGGTAAAGAAATCATCATTTTGGTTCCTTGCCCTTCAATACTTTCAACCGTTAAGCTACCTGCTACACTTTCAAAAAATTGTTTTGCATCAAAAACACCTATCCCCATACCAGCATTCCCTTTGGTGGTATCGAAAGGTTTAAACAATCGAGTTTTAATGAAAGTTGCAGACATACCACAGCCATTATCGCTCACGGCTATATTTATTCTCTCTCCCTGCTTCTCTAGAGTAACGTCTACCCTGCCATCTGCAGCACTTGCTTCTTGTGCATTTTGAATTAAATGATTCATCACTGAAAAGAACCGCTCGTCATCAAGTGTTGCTAAACAGTTGTCATTTTTTTGCAAGTAAACTCGCGGTTGTATTACATTTCGCTGCTCTATAACACGCTCGATAATATCACCCAGATCAACTTTTCTACTTGTTGATTGTGCGACTTGCTTATTTCTCAGTTGTGTTAATACCTTCGCTAACCTCTCTGTTGCTGACTCTACTGTTTCAAAGACATCATCCACAAATTCAGGGTTATCCCGATGCTGTATCGCATTAGAGGTAATTAACGCTAATTGGGCTTGAATGTTTTTGAGATCATGCACGAGAAAAGCTGACATTTGATTAAATGCATCAAATTGTTTAGCTTCGGCTAGTTTATCATTGGCCTCATTTAAAGAAATAAAATTACCTAATTGTTTCGAAATAGCAAAAAGTAAATCTCGGTCTTCCCAATTAAGTTTATTTTCTTCATTGCTATTTGATAACACAAAAAAACCATAAAAAGTTTTTCCGATAAGGATAGGTACTAGGATATTTACCCCCACAGCATGCCAAATTTTAGGCTGAATAAATAACCCAGGATATGACAATGGATTTTCGCTGTATTCATTAATATCGATAATCCATCCTTGACGTTTAGTAAAATTTTCAAGTAGCTCTAGATCTTTATCGAACGATTCATCTAATTCAATCCCATCACTATGAGGGACAACAAAACGATTATTCTCCATCGCTTTTAAGATAACCCCACCCGTCGCATCTACTTTAGACATCATAATTTGTAATGACATTTGATAGTAGTTTTCAGCCGTAGCCGTTTCAATTTTCCCAATTAACTCTAACCATTCTTCTCGATATTCATATTTATTCGCAAAAAAATGTTTTGAAATAAAAACCTTCACTCGACGACGTACACTTTCTGTAATAAGTAATACTGCAAGCACAATACTGCCGAGGATGAAGAAACCGAAACTAACCAATTCCCCCCACTTTCCACCAAAATAGTTTATCAAATAACCTGCGACAGCCATTGCTAATAAGTACAATCCGGCAATCATTAACATTGAGCTATAAAAAACAACATTACGTGATACAAATACTCGTACAGTACCCGCTTTAAAATGCCTAACACTGATTAATAATAATGGTACGGCTAAGGCTGATAAATACCCTCTTATATACCAAAATTGGAACTCAATGCCACCAACCATGGTTGCTTGAGCAAAAAGTACAAAATCAAATACGGCAATACACCCTATCGCAATAACTAGCGGTGTAACAGATTCTTTGGCTTCATCATTCGCCCCTCGATAGATTTGTTCAAGTAATACCAAACTCAATAAATTTAGAATGACAAACAACAAAAATAAGTATTCATAAGAATAATCTAAGGTGTAACTCAAGCCCCAACAAACGATAGATGAGCCAAACCAAAACAGCAAATATTTACGTACAGTTTCATTATGTAAAACGTCTTTAACATTTCCTTTTTCAATATTAAAGCTAAGGATAAAAACAGAAAAAGCGGCAATCTTAATAGCATCAGCTAGCATTGCCCATTGTAATGAAAAACCCAAACTAACCTGCAATGCACCAATAACATTAGCTGTTGCGGCCATTAAGGCGCTGAATAATAACCACTTAGCAATGCTTGATTTATTATGTGCTGCGAGAATAAGCAAAGAAAAAAGCACATAAGCAATACTCGCAAAGCTATACCCCCATATACCTACCGTATACATTTCCATAAGTTAGTGTTTTATTTCCTGATCGATAAATGATGATTTTGAGCGAGTAAATAGCTCTGTTAATACGGGTACTAATATAAAACTGGAAATAGCAGAGACACAAAGACCAGAAATAAGGACAACACCCAATGGTTGCCATAAGCCACCGCCATATAACGTTAATGGAATTAACCCTCCAATAGTTGTTAATGTGGTGAGTAAAATGGGGGTAAAACGGGTAGCACTCGCCTTTAACACGGCTTGTTGCTTGTTTAACCCTTCTGCTAGGTTTCTATTCGCACTATCAATTAAGATAATGGCATTATTGACCACAATACCAAATAAACTAATAAGACCAATAAAAGCCATCATAGAAAAAGATAACCCGGTTAGGTACAAGCCAATAACAGAGCCTGCCATCGCAAACGGAATTGAACTAAAAATAATTAATGGTTGTAAAAAAGATTTAAATTGCAGCACTAACACTGCAAAAATACCAATAGCAGTGATTAACATGATTTGTGTTAATCCCGAAAAAGATTCTTGTCTAGACTCTTCTTCTCCGCCTAAGATGTAATACATACCTAAGGGTAAATCATATTGCTCGATGTATTGCACAAACTCTTCGGTAAGGGCGTTAACTGAGTAACCAGGCGCAGCATCAGCAGATACTTTTGCCATACGTAATTTTTGATAATGAAAATAATCTGTTTGCCCCTTTTGTAACTTGGCATCAACCACCTGCATTAATGGTATCTGTTGTCCTGTTAAGCTAGTGACATAGACATCTGACAAAGTGTTGATATCAGGGTTTTTATTACGCACTAAAATAGGGTAATTTTCACCATTATCATCATTAAAACGACCAACATAAGTACCTGACAATACAGATTGCAGGGTATTATCTAGCGTATTAACATCGATATTTGATAATCCAGCTTTTTCATAATCAATTTGTAAATTAAGCTCGGTATTTGCTACACCAATTGGATTATCAATATTAATAGTACCTTCGGTTTTCGCCATTTTACTTTCTAAATCTTTGGCGACACGCTCTAAGTCGGCTAGAGATTCAGAAATCAAACGAATAGCAATAGGTTGATCTGTCACCGGCCCTTGAGTAAATTCTTTTATGGTGATTTTTGCCTGTTGCCAGCGATCAAACTCAGTACGTAATGTGCTAACAAGGTCTTCAACTGCATCAGGATCAAATTCAGTTAATACAACCAATATTTGCCCATATTTAACCACACCTCGTTTAGGAATTTCATTATAATAAATACGTGGATTCGAGCTACCGACATTCAATGCTACTTTTTCAACTAACTCTTGATCTTCAATAAAGTGCGTCATTTTTTGCATCACGTTATTGGTATGTTCTAATGATGAGTTAGGCGGTGTTTCCACATCGATTAAAATCATCGGCTTTTCTGCTTTTGGAAATAAACTTAAACCGACCTCAGAAAAAAGTGACAACATAGCGATTAAGCTTGCGATAGCAACTGCAATAACGACTACCTTCAAGCGGAAAAGTTTTTGCAACCAAGTCACATAAAAGTTTTCAGCAAAATTATTTATATAATGTTGTAGTGTTTTAATTTTTCTTTTTGTATTTTCACTAGCAGCTTCATCCTCATGAGGTAATAAAAACTTACTTGCTAGGAGCGGGGTAAACGTGAGTGCAATTAACAATGAAGCCAATAAAACTAGCACAACTGTTACAGGCATAGAACGAATAAAATCACCGGTATCACTTGCGAGCATTAACATAGGTAAAAACGCTAACATAGTAGTAATAGTACCGCTTGAAACTGCCCATCCTACCTTACTTGCGCCCGCGGCGGCCGCTTCGATAAGTGATGTATGTTTTTTTCTTTCTCGATGAATACTCTCGGTCACAACAATAGCGTTATCAACCAAAAGTCCTAACGCAATAATAAGCCCAACAATCGACATTTGCTGCAATCCAAAACCAGCAAAATCCAACCAGCCAATAGCAATAACAAACGAAAGCGGGATAGCAATCATCACCACGAGTGCCTCTCTTAATCCCAGAAACAACAATGATAAAATACCGACCAGCACAAGCCCTTGCCACAAATTTTCAAAAAAGCCGTTAACTCTATTTTCAACACTATGGGCTTGCTCAAATAACACTTCCATTTTCAATTCTGGCGGAACTGTTTCTTTAAATAATGCAATTTCTTGTTGTATGGCTTGTGTTAACGAAAAAATATTCGTGTTCATACGTTGTTCAACGGTAACAAAAATTACCGGTTTATTATCATAATACGCTAAGTAACTTGGATCTTGACTACCAAAGCTAATCTTAGCAATATCTTTAAGACGTAACACAAAATCATCATTAGAAAGAATAATAGTGTCTTCTAGTTGAGATATTTTTTCAAAATTACCACTGGTTTTCACATTAAATCGACGCGTATTAGCATCAACAAAGCCAGGGGTAATATTAATTGCTCGCCCTTGCAATACTTGCATGACTTGCGTGGTAGAGATTTTATGATGTAAAAGAAGATCTAAATTAAGATCAACAGCCATAATTTGCTGGGGATATCCCCATATATCGGCTTTTTTCACACTACTTATTGTTTCTAAGCGCTTTTCTAATAATTTTGCATAAAACTCCATTTGCTTATAATCAGCTGGCTCTGTCCACAAAGCAAGCTGCACAACAGCAACTGCAGTGGGCGTTGCTTTTAATACCAGTAAATCTTGTACTCCCGCAGGCAACGACGGTTTAACCGAAGAAACCGCAAGTTGTATTTTATTGAAGGCCAATTCAGGATCGGCTCCATACTGAAATTTAACTTCAATACGAGCCCCATCATTTTTTATTTGTGCTTCAACTTGTTTGATATTCTCAATATCGGCAAATTCTTCTTCGAGTGGATCTACCACTAAAGTTTCAATATCCGTTGGCGATGCACCGGGATAAATCACTTCAATTAGGGTAATCGGAATATCAAATTGTGGATCTTCACTGCGAGGCATATTCAAATATGACACAATGCCAACAAGTACCAGTAATACCACTATAGTTAAGGTAAACTGTGCATTTTTAATTGCTAGATTAGGTAACTTCATTATGCTTACTTTTTAGTAGAAATCAGGGGGAAATTATTCCACCCTTGAGTAATAACATCTAATGCTGGTGAATTTTCTTGCGCTGTTAAGTAAATAAAATCATTGTCTAATTTATAAATAACAAAAGCCTGCTGCACAGGAGCGTTATCCTTTTCAATAGTAATCAACGCTTGTCCTTGCTCATTAACTGAATTTAGAGCTTCTATAGGTAAACGATAAATATAATTTTCACTTTGTGCATAAATAAGTATTTTAGCTATTTGCCCTACAATCAAAGGCTTCGTTAGATTTGTCTCTTCTAAAGATACTTCGATAGTAAATAAATGATTTCGACTATCGGCTATGGCAGGGATTTTACTTATCCTACCATTCACTAACCCTGCATAAGCTAAATTAACTTTGACCTCTTGATTTAAATGTACTAAAGATATTTCCTCACCCGTTAAAGATACACTCGCAATAAGATTTTTAGATAAGGTTGCCACTTGTAATGCGCCTGCGCCAGGAGCTTGTAACTCACCTAAATCGGTACTACGTTGAATTACAACCCCATCGAAGGGGGCTAATATTTGTGCTTTATTTAAGTTATAAGAAGCGACTTTGTAGGCTGCTCTGGTGGTTTCCACGGCAGTTAAAGCATCATCTAAATCGCGTTGGGAACTAAGGTTTTTTTCTAGTAAAACTTTTACACGATCGATATTACGTTTAGCTTGCAACAAACGTGAATACGTTGCGTTTTTTTCTGCTAATAATTCTGAGGTATCTAAGGCAGCAAGCAATTGATTTTTTTTAAAAACTTCGCCTTCATCAACATTTAATTCAGTTAAAAAACCCGCTGTTTTAAAAGAAAGATTCACCACTCGGGCAAAATCAACCTTACCTGTTCGTTGTATTACTTGGGTGTAAGGCTCCGCTTCAATTGTTGCTACTTGATAACCTTCTGAGGGTGAAGCATACGCAGCAGTAATACAGCAAGAAAATAAAAAAAGACCAAAGACCTTGTTATTCAACGCTTTTAATAACCTACGTTGGAAGAAATAAGATATGTACATTTTCATCATCATAAAATAGTAACTATTCAATAGTGTATTGTAAATATAGTGACTACTTTAGGCATTTTTACCATTAAAGTACATCAATATCGTTGCCTTATACTCGCTAGATAAAACAGTATTGCGTGTAATACAGAAATATTCATGTTCATCTCTAGACAAACTCCCTTATTAGCTATAGTATTTCCGCGCTTATCGTATGCTATCAAAAGCCTAGCGCGATAACCTTTCCTTTAGTGTTTGCAACTATATTAAGATGTGAAACTTAGAAGAAATAGTCAAAACTAACAATATGCGCCATTAGCTCAGCTGGATAGAGCGTTGCCCTCCGGAGGCAAAGGTCGCAGGTTCGACTCCTGCATGGCGCGCCATTACCTATCTTATGTAATAATCTAACTCTGAAGTCCACCTTTCATATCCAAAAGCATATCAAATACAAAACTCGAAATCTTAGCTGACTTCCTTTATACCTATTCCAATTCTTCCTGTTTATAAAACATAAGTAGCATGGCAGGCAATACTGTTAAACTCACTAAGGTTGATACGGTAATACCACCTAATACTACAATCCCCACTCCACGATAAAGCTCAGAGCCCTCCCCTGGTAAAAAGACTAAAGGCGCTAAACCACATAAGGTAGTCATAGTAGACATCACAATAGGTTTTAATCGTGTTTCTAGTGCATTAATAACAGCTTTATATGGCTTAAGTCCTGAAGCTAAATTGCGACGACTTTGATCAACGATCAAGATTGGATTATTGACTACAGTGCCTAATAAAATTAAGAAACCTAACATGGTAATCATATCGAATGGTTGATGGAAACCACCAACAACAGAGCCAACACTATTAGTAATTACTAAACCAAGCAACCCGCCTGCCATGCCCAAAGGTACTGTTGCCATAATGAATAGCGGCTGTCCCCAATGTTTAAAAATAGCAACCAATAGTAAATAGCATAATGCTAAAGCGACAATAAAGTTGCCACTTAGTGCATCACGGGTTTTTTCGAGCTGATCGGCTGCACCACCAATAGTAATATTAACATCTGGAAGTAAATCGCCTTGTTTTTGTAGCTGAGGTAATAGCTCCTCTCGAACAATTTGCTGTGCTCGCTCTAATGCCACATCACGCGGTGGAATAATATATACGGTAACTGTTCTACGTCCATCAACACGTCGCAAGCTATCACTATCTGCTTTTTCATTTAAGTTTGCTAACGCATTTAATGGTAATAATCCTTGTTTAGTAACAACAGGTGCTTGTTCTAAGCCTGACAAAGATTGTTTATTACCTGCTTCTGAGAAAATAAAAATATCGACTTTATCATCATTAATAATTAGCTCATCAACATAGGCTCCATCACTCAGTGCGGCAATGGTATAACCTAGCTCATCAGCCGACATACCAACTTCAGCAAGACGTTGCCAGCGAGGTTGAATTTCAATTAACGGTTGATCTAGTGTTAGTGAAGAAGGCTCAGAGTCCACTTGAGGATTATCAAATACATCACTTGCAAGCCTGTAAATAGCATCGGCCGCACGATATAAGTTAACCTGCTCAGGGCCACTTATATCAATAGCAACGGCTCGTGTTCCCCCATCATTACTTGAGATAATAGAGCCACGAGAAGAGAAAGCGCGCATCCCTGGATAACTCTTAAATTTTTGAGTGATAGCCTTCATCATGGCATCGATGTGTTCAGTATTACTAGGCTCACTTAAAAACCAAATACTTCCTACCCCAATTGACATAGAGTAATACTTTAAGGAAGGTAGATCGGTTTTTCCTTGTTCAAAATCACTACTAGGCGCATTTAAATGCTTATTAAAATAAGGTAATAATTCATCTCCAATTTTTTCCATATAAGTTAAATTATACCCTGGTGGTGCAATCATCATCGAAAAGGCTTTAGGTTCCTCACCTTCAGGTAAATACTCTGCCTCAGGCATAAATAACCAAGCGCCACCAATTAAACCAACAATAGCAAAAACCACACAAACAAATCGTTGACGTGTAGAAGCTAAGAATTTTTTAATAAATGCAGGCAAGTGCATTTGTGTAGTCATTGCTGATGTTTGCGAGTCTTTAGTTGAAAATGTAGCGAAGGCTGCTGGCACAACTAACAACGCGACTAACATTGAGGCAATAATTGCTGCAGAAATAGCAATAGCAACATCTGAGTATAGCTGCCCTGCTTCTTGAACAATAAATAAGATGGGAGCAAATACCAATACTGTCGTCAATGTAGAGGCTAATACTGCCGGCCAAACTTCTTGTACTCCGGTAATAGCAGCTTTAAATTTCGATAATCCTCGTCGCTTAGCTTGTTCAATATTTTCCAGTACAACAATTGTGTTATCAACTGTCATACCAATAGCAAAAGCCACCCCTGCCAATGAGATAACATTAATGGTTCGATTAAACAGAAGTAAGCCTAGAAAAGCGGCAATGGTGCAAATAGGTACCCCCATAACTCCTATAATAGTAGAGCGAGGGCTTTTCAAAAACCAAAACATTACCAAGGTTGCTAATAAGGCACCTAATGCTAAGTTAGTCCAAACATTTTCAATCGATCCTTTTACATACCTAACATCGTCACTAAGTAAAGTTAGTTGTAAGCCATTTTTTTCTAATAAATCATGATTTAGTCTTTCAACGACCTGTAACATTTCATCTTTGATCGCGATAACATTTGAGCCACTTTCTCGACGAACCATAAGCATCAAGTTACGTTCACCATCATTGTACGCTACGTCACGTAATTCATAATGATCTAAGGTAACTTTCGCTATATCTTTAAGTTTAACTGTACTATCTTGATCTTGTGCAATAACTAATTCTTCAAGTGCCTGTGCTGATTGAAAACGACCAACCATACGTAATAAATAACGTCTTTTCCCGCTATCGATATCACCAGCAGAAGCATCTAAATTACGACTTTTAATGGCATCTCTTACGCCGGTTAAGCTGATATTTCTGCTAGCTAGTTTTTGTTGATCAACCAATATTTGCACTTGATATAACGCACCACCTCGAATACTCACTTGTGATACACCTGTAACACGCTCCATTTCTGGTCTAACATTGTCTTGCGTAAAATCACGCAACATATCAATATCTAGGTTTAATGGATTACCTGCTAAAGGTTTTAACGTGAAAAACATAAAAGCATTAGATGAAAAAGAGCTACTATACAGTACAGGTTGATCAACGTTATCAGGATAGTTAGGTACTTGCGCTAGAGCGTTACTAACATTGATCAGCGCTTCATTCACATCTGCACCAAAGGGAAATTCAAGTTCAACTTCTGCTTCGCCAGTATTGGCATAACTCGACATTCGTTTTAAATTAGGTAACGAACGTAAATAACGCTCTTGTTCTATCAGTATTTCCTTTTCGACATCTTGTGGTGTTGCACCTGGCCATTCTGTTACTACCGTAATAGTTCGTACGTCAAGATCTGGAATCATTTGTACTGGTATTTTAAAGGCCGCCACAATACCTAAAATACAGGAAATCATAACAACTACGGCAACTAAAATACCTTGCTTAACAGCACCTTGTAACATTATTTAATACCTATTTGAGAAACTACATTAACGACTTGTTTGTCTTGAAGTAATTCGTTTCCTTGGGTGACTACCCACTGGCCTGCTTGCAAGCCTTGAGTGATTTCAATCTTACTATTAATTCGTGTACCAAGAGTTACACTTTGTCTATAGGCAATACCGTCTCGAATTATAAACACGCTAAAGCCACCGTCCGGGTGGCGTAATAAAGCATCCCGATCAATCACAACACTTTCCTTAGTTGTTGCTTTTAAAGCAATATCGGCATTAGCTGATAAACCAACTTGCAAATCAGTAGTACTCTCTAATGCTAAACGCACTAAAAAGCTGCGATTACTGGTGTTAATCACGGGAACTTTAGTAATTACTGTCGCATTAAATATTTTTTCCGGTTGGGAAGCTAAGTACACATTAACGCTATTGTTTATATCAATCGCATTGAAATGCTCTTGAGGCATATACAAATCAAGCCATAATTGCTTATTATTAACTAGTTCAAAAACACTTTGTCCTCGAGTAACCCATTCACCCACATCTACCATTCGCTGCGCAATAACCCCGCTAAAAGGTGCTATTAGTTGATGACGATTTAATAATTGCTGTTGATAATATTGATTTGCTTGCTCTTCAAGCAACGTTGCTTCTGCGCTTTTTAAAGTGGCTTCTCGATCAGCAAGCTCAGTTTGGGCAAATAGGTTTTGTTCCGATAAAGATCTTGCTTCAGTGTAGCGGCGTAATGCGTCGTCAACAGCAACTTGTGCTCGTGCTAATGTAGCTTTATTAGCTTGTAGTTGTGCTTTTACTAACGCTGAATCTAAAGCTAATAATGGCGCACCTTGTTCAATTTGATCACCTGTTTCTCGATGAATTTGGGTCACAACACCATCAGTTAGCACGGAAAGATTAGCATGACGCTGCGCTTTTAATGAGCCAGTTAATGTAACGGTAGGAGCAAGCTGCTGTTGCTTCACTTGATCTATAACGACATTTACTTTTTGGTTTGCATTTGCAGAAAAAACACCTAATAAAAGTATAGGGTAACACCAAAACAACTTGTAAAAGCTCAAAATAACTCCCTAATTAACGAGTAAATAACTACAATGAAAGTGACCACTAATATAAATCAGAAAAAGTACTGAGATCAACCTTAATTGATAATAATTCTCATTTATAATCAATTAGAAGGTCGACTGTTTGTTGATAAACAAGCATCACTATCGATAATCCCTCGATAATTAAAATACAGCACCTGTTTAAACTTTGTCATAAGCCATGCTAATTTATCCAACCTTTTCAACAGCTCTCTCCCAGCAAATATAGTAAAGCAATGTAATCATGAAACTAAACTGGCATAAATTTTATAATTTTTATAGAATAATTACTTTTGCAAATAAAAATCATTATCAGTCAATTTAAATTGATAATGATAGTTTTAAGCTTTATTATGCGCGTTTATTGTCCTTTATAAGCTTAATATTTTATGGCTAAAATAAGTAATCGTTTTTGGTTTCAGCTTCACGGCTGGTTTTCATTACCCGTTTGGATCATCTTCTGCTTTGTATGCCTTACTGGTACTATTTCTGTGCTTAGTCATGAAATAACATGGCTTACAAATAATAATGCTCGTGCTACTAACCCTGAAAATCTTGTCGAGAAACCTACTGCTGAGCTTATTTCAATAGTACAAAAAGCCTACCCCAGCGCGAAAATTACAACGGTGATGACTTTTGAACCCTATTTAGTAAATGCTGTAATTTTTACCGATAAAGATAAACCTTATGCTATTGCCTATGTAAATCAATATACTGGCGACATTCAATCAATCAATGAAGGCTTAATCTTTACAGACTTTATGCGTTCATTACATGGCTGGTTACTCTTTCCATGGCATGGCAGCTATAGTGTTGGATATTATTTGGTCTGTGCTATGGCGATAGTTATGTTAGGTGCATTAGTAACAGGGCTAATTATTTATAAAAACTTTTGGCGTGCATTCACTCAGCCTAAACTTCGATTTACTCAAGGAAAAAAAACACTACTCGCTGATTTACATCGTTTAGCTGGAGTTTGGTCAATATGGTTTTTAATGCTAATGAGCCTCACCGGCTTATGGTATTTGGTACAAGCTATTTTATGGCATGCCGATTATGATATTGAACCACATGCTCCTATTGCACAGGTGTCACAGTTACCGTTAAATACAGTAGAGTCTGCTGCTAAGCTTGCCATTAACGGTATTCCTCGTCCAAATTACACTTTAGATAATGCGGTAGAAATAGCCAAGCAACAATTTCCTGATTTTCATACTACTTATGTAATGTTACCCGAGCATAATCGAGATACTTTTAAAGTTTATGGTAGCGGAGACTTTATTTTCTATGATCAATATTCTTATGGGCTTGTGATCAATCCATGGACAGGTGCCATTGAAAGTGAAAGAGCACCCGATAAAATGACGTTATTACAAACCTTATCTCATATTGCTGATCCTCTTCATTACGGTACTATTGGTGGAATATGGACAAAAATAATCTGGTTTATTTTTGGCATGATATTAACAGGCATGTCAATTACAGGATTTTTAATGTGGGGAAGCCGTACCATTAAAGCCAGTAAAACGGAGCAAGTAACCATACACCATAAGAAAATAACAGCTCAGGAAATACAATAATGGCAAGAGTTAACAATACTATTTGGAATCGCTATAAATATAAATTGAATGGCTTAGTCTTAATTTTGCCTTTTATTTTTCTTTATCAATCATTAACACCTGAATTTCCACCAACTTGGCAACCTAAAGACGTAGGCAGCTTTTCGGTTACTCCAATGCCTTACAACCTTGATGCTCCCTATTTGCATCATGACACCTATACTAAAGATTTCTTTCTGATATTTACTAAAGGAGATATCAATAATATTCGCCAAGCTTATTTTACCTTAGGAAAGGAGCCTCTTTCGTTAGCAAAGCTTGAAATGGGTGACGAAGGAATATTACACGGTAGTATACATGGACAAGAAGTACATGCTATTAGCCCTAAAAAATTAACCGCTGAGGATAAAGCTTGGTTAACCATTGAAGATTGGCAAGGTGAGGTCATTATCGCTAGCTGGGACTTACCTAAGTCATTACTACAGTATAAATAGCTTACTTATTCAACTAAACTACAGAATTTCAGTGGTAATTAGGCTGGTGAAGCAAAGTATTCGAGGATAATAGATTAGTTCGCTATCAGTTAATAACGTATGCTGAATAGTTATCCCCTCACCAAAAAATGATATTAGCAGTGATTCAACAATATCACTGCTATAGCGATATATTATGTTATTAAAATTAAATGAACCACCTAGGTTCATTTAATTTATCAGTACACTTGCTCTGTTGAGCTGTTGAGCTTAACGTTTAAACTCTGATGTTTTGCTCCACTGAGGCCAAACATTTTCTTTCGATAATTCATAACCAACTTCAAAGAATGCTTGCATGTCTTCTACCGCGCCAGACAGATCCCAAGCGTCGCTATATTCATCACATAAATTATGATAGCACTTACTTAAGCTCTCGCTCAGTTCAGCACGCAAGGCTTTAGTTGCTTCATCTACTGGTGTTTTACCTGTTTTTGCATAAAGAGCAGGAATACCTATATTAGCAAAAGCAAAGTGGTCTGAACGATAGTAAATCCCCGCGGCTGGGCGTGGATCGCCTGCAATGGTGCGCCCTTGTTTCTTGGCTGCAACCGTAAGGAAGTTGTCTAATTCTGATTGCCCTAAACCATAAACAGACACATCACTACTTCGTCCATCAACACCCAAAGCGTCCATATTAATATTAGCTACTGTTTTAGCTGCTGGAATAACTGGATTTGCCGCATAGTATTTAGAACCTAATAAGCCTTGTTCTTCTGCTGTTACAGCCATAATAGTAATTGAACGTTCGGGTGCAACAGGAAGTTTAGCAAAAGCTTCAGCTACTTCAATAAGCGCCCCTGTTCCTGAGGCATTATCAACGGCACCATTATAAACTTGGTCACCGACTAAACTTTCATCTTTACCTAAATGATCCCAGTGTGCTGTATAAATAATGTGTTCATCTGGGGTACTACTCCCCGGTAAAGTCGCGATAAAGTTATATGAAACCGACTGTTTCACTGTATTCTTTACGCTAACTGATGCCGATAGATCGCCCATATCAACATGGTAACTACCCTTTGCAGCTTCTATTTTAGCTTGCTCAAAATTTAAACCGGCACGTTCAAATAACTCGGTAGCAACTTCACTGTTAATCCAACCTTCAACGGCTACACGTCCTTTATTTAGGTCTTCACGCACAAAACCAAATTGTGGCCCACTCCATGAATGCTCCACTACTGACCAACCATATGATGCCGGTGCAGTTTCATGAATAATAATTGCTCCTTCAGCACCTTGACGGCTAGCTTCCTCGTATTTATAAGTCCAACGACCATAATAAGTCATGGCATTGCCATTAAATAAATCAGGGTCTTGAGTCGCAAACCCAGGGTCATTCACTAAAATAACAACTGTTTTACCTTTTACATCTAAACCTTTGTAATCATTCCAGTTATATTCAGGAGCATTAACACCATAACCAACAAAAACTAATTCTGAATTTTTAAGCTGCTCAAAGTCACTAATACGGCTAGTACCCATTACCATTTCTTCACCATACTGATAATCTTTACCATTGATTGATAAAGTCATATCTGGTGAAGCTTCAATAGATACCATAGGCACTTCTTGTAAGAAGCTATCGCCATTACCCGGTTGAAAGCCAATGGCCGTCAATTGCTTTGTTAAATAATCAAGCGTTAACGCTTCACCTTTAGTAGAAGGAGCTCTGCCCTCAAACTCATCAGAAGAAAGCACTTTAATGTGCTCAATTAATTGCTCTTTATTAATACTATTATAACTAGCAGTGACATCCGCCGCCGTATTAGTTGTTGCAATATTATTAGTAACACAACCACTTATTACAGCAGAAACAAGTAAAGTTAAACCGATTGTTTTTTTCATTAAATTGATTCTTTTATTTAAAATGACATAATTGATTATAAACAAATATTTTCATTATTAGGTATATTTACTAACAAATAATATGTTGTTTAAATAGTTAATTGTAAAGACACTCAGACAACAACAATTAATCGTAATCTTCACTACCTGAAACAACAATTTGATTTCGCCCGCGATCCTTAGCCAAATAAAGTGCATTATCTGCATCACTCATTTGTTTTGAAAAACTATCTTGGCTATCAAAAACGACACCAAAACTAACACTAATCGATATTTCAGCATCGCCTGCAGGTATACTAGATACTGCTACTTCACGACGAAAGTCATCTAACTTATTGTACAGTTGATCAGAGTCTAAACCATGCAATAAAATACCAAACGTACCTCCACCTAAACGGGTAGTTAAACCGCCACCAAAATATTTACGCATATATAAAGCTAATACTTTTAACACTTGATCACCCGTGTCATGGCCGTAAGTGTCGTTAACTTTTTTGAAGTGATCGATGTCAAATACCGCTAAGCAATAAGGAACGTTTCGCTTAGCGTATTCAACGATACGCTGCTCTGAATTTTTAATGAATGTTCTGCGGTTCGATAATTCAGTTAAATAGTCTGTATTTGCTGTATGTTGAATTTTTGCAATATTGTTCAAACTCTCAATATTTTGAGTTATCCGACAATAAAACTCTTCTGGACAAAAAGGCTTTCGTAAAAAGTCATCGGCACCATTTTTAATAAATCGTGCTGAATGACTCCCGTTTTCTGCTCCTGAAATACCAACAATTGCTAGTTGCTCTCTCGTATACTTTTTGCGTATTTCATTGGTTAAGGTAATACCATTCATAACTGGCATTTCTAAATCGGTCACCACCAATTTAATATGTTTATGCTCGGCTAACTTTTCTAAGGCTTCTACGCCATTATTTGCAGTGTACACGGTAAAATTACGACGTTTTAATAACTCTACAATGTGAGTGCGGGCAGAGGAGGAATCATCCACCACTAGAATTTCATTATCACTATTAGTCTGTTGCCAATGCAGTATGCGCTTTAAGTATAAAAATGCTTGGCTATTTTCTTTAGTAATATAATCAATAACAGGTTGAGCTAAGATTTTTTGTCTTGTAGCATCATCCATTTTACCAGTCATGACAACGCTAGGAATCTTGTGAGATAGCACATAGGCGATAGCTTCACCGTCTAGCGCATCAGGTAAAGAAAAGTCAATTGTCGCTGCAAAAAAATCGGTATCACCCGATAGAATCTCTTCAACTTGGGCTAACGTCGTAGCCATAACAACTTCATAGTTTAACGATTGCGCTATTTGTTTAATAACGGTTGCAATAGGTTTACTGTCTTCTACTACCAATAATCTTTGTGACATTCTAACGCCCTTCCTAGTTATTTTTAGCTCTTGATACACCCTACTAAACTGCTTGTAAATTAGCATACTCAACGACTAGCCACTTACTCCCAACATCAGTAAAGTTAACCTGAATTCGAGATTGCGCTCCACTTCCTTCATAATTTAGCACAACACCTTCACCAAACTTCGCATGTTTAACTTGTTGCCCTAATTTAAACCCAGTATTCGCAAATGTTTCTAAGGTAAAAGTATTAGAAAATTTACCAACGGCTTTGGGTTTAACCACTTGGTTTTGTAAACGAATTTCGTCAATACAATCTTCAGGTAGTTCACGTAAAAAACGACTGGCTTTATGAAATTTTTCTTGTCCGTAAATCCGACGACTTTCTGCATGACATAAGTATAGCTTACTCATGGCCCTTGTCATGCCAACATAGCATAAACGTCGCTCTTCTTCTAAGCGCCCAATTTCTTCCACTGATTGCTGTGATGGAAACATGCCTTCTTCAAGACCGGCGATAAATACCAACGGAAATTCTAATCCTTTCGCAGAATGCATTGTCATTAATTGTACAGCGGCTTCAAATTCATCAGCCTGAGATTCACCAGACTCTAACGCTGCATGCGTTAAGAAGGCGGTTAATGGCGTTAGCTCTTCAGTTAATTCTGGATCACTATTAAATGTTTGGCAAGCCGTAACTAATTCATTCAAGTTTTCAATACGTTGTTCTGCACGCTCGCCTTTTTCAGCTTGGTACATTGCTTTCAACCCTGAGTGCTGAACAACAAAATTAGCCTGCTGATCTAAGTCTAAATCGGTCGAATCATCTTCAAGTTGATTGATTAACTGAATAAAATGAGTGATAGTTTTAGCACTACGACCTTTCAGCTGCTCAGCTTGCAGCATTTGTTGACACGCTTGCCACAAGGTCACTGCTTGGCTTCTTGCCGCATCACGAATTAACGCCACTGTTTGATTACCAATCCCTCGAGTAGGGGTGTTAATAATACGTTCAAAGGCCGCATCATCATCTCTATTATTAATTAATCGCAGATAAGCTAAAGCATCTTTGATTTCTTGACGTTCGAAAAAGCGTTGTCCGCCATAAATACGATACGGTAACTGTCTTTGTAATAACGCTTCTTCCATCAAACGTGATTGCGCATTAGAACGGTATAAAATGGCAACCTCGTCAAGCTTACCGCCATCATCATGCCATTTTTTGATACAGCCAACAATAAAGCGTGCTTCATCTATTTCATTAAAAGCGGTATAAACAGAGATCTTTTCTCCAGCTTTATCATCAGTCCATAACTCTTTGCCTAGGCGATTATTATTGTTACTAATTAACTGATTCGCCGCATTAAGAATATTCGCCGTAGAACGATAGTTTTGCTCCAAACGAATGGTTTGAACATCATCAAACTCATTCGTAAAGCGCTCAATATTTTCAATACGTGCACCGCGCCAGCCATAGATAGATTGATCATCATCACCAACAATCATTACTTTAGATGTCGCACGACCTAACATAGTTAACCATGCATATTGAATAGCATTGGTATCTTGAAATTCATCAACTAATACATGGCTAAAACGTTGTTGATAGTGAGATAATAGTTCTGGATTATTAAGCCAAAGTTCATGGGCGCGTAGTAATAATTCAGCAAAATCAACAAGGCCCGCACGATCACAAGTCTCTTGATAAGCTTTATATACTTTAACAAAAAGCTCTTCACTAGGGTCAAATTGTGCATCAATATGTTGTGGTCTTAACCCTTCGTCTTTTTTTCCATTGATATACCAAACAAATTGTTTAGCTGGCCATTTTTTTTCATCCAATTCTAAAGAGCGAATAATACGTTTAATCAATCGCAGTTGGTCGTCACTATCTAATACTTGAAAGCTTTGTGGTAACTTTGCTTCTTGAAAATGCATACGCAATAATCGATGGGCTAAACCATGAAAAGTGCCTATCCACATACCGTGGGTATTACCACCAGTGACCTCTTCTACCCTAGCACGCATTTCTGCTGCAGCTTTATTGGTGAAAGTTACTGCTAAAATAGAATGTGGGGCTGCTTGCTCAACTTGCATCAACCAAGCTATACGCTGTACTAATACCCGTGTTTTACCCGAACCAGCTCCCGCTAACACCAACATATTTTGTTTTGGCGCTGCAACTACTTCACGCTGTTTATCGTTTAAAGAGTCGAGTAATTCTGAAACATCCATCGAGGAAACCTTTCACTTTTGAAGAGTAATAATAAAAATAACAACAGTATAGCACTGGACTTATATACAGTCAGTTAAATATTTACGTGACTAGCAACGTCTATATTTGGTTAAGTTGAGTAATTTTACTCAATTCAATATGGGGTAATACGGTAATAGGCTTACCAACATCATAACAAGATAACCAAGCTGCTTGACAACCGGCCTGAAGTGCTCCTTGAATATCAGCACGACCACAATCACCTACATGCAGCAACTGAGATGATTTAATAGCGAGTTTATGACAAGCTAGCTCAAACATATCACTCATCGGTTTTTGTCTTAATAAAGTGCCGTCAGCTTGCCAGCCCGCATGATAAATATGTTGAAAATAGTCAGCTATACCTAATGCCTTGGTATCGACATTACCATTACTAATAGCAACAAGAGGATATTGTTCACTTAAACTCGCCAAGAGTGCCTTACTTGCTTCCGGTACAATAAAATCGCTACGCAACGCCACAAAGTAATCTAACGCCGTTTGTGCCTCTTGCTCAGCAGCGTTTTCAGTTAAACCAAGTGCCATAAAACCAAGGCGATAAGTCACCAACCTAATTCGAACTACGTCATGGACTAAATTAGGCTGCGCTAACACCGCTTGCTGACGAAATGTGTTCCAAAACCGGTGATCTAACACTAGATGCTGACTTACTACTGCTTTACTAAGGACAGCTAAATTAGCAAAATAGGCAATCATTTTCTTTTCAATCGCCACCATCACTGGCTTATTACTGTAGAGAGTATCGTCTAAATCAAAACTGATCGCTTTTATGTTAGTTAAACGTCGATAAAACTTCATGCTTTTCCATAGGCAGTATATCTAATATAAGATCTGCGCGTAAATCTCTTAAATTGCTAAATGCTGTGTTAATAACTTAGCGACTAATCGCTTGAATTGACTTAATAATAAAGTATCCATACGTGGATCAAAATGATGGGCATCATTACTACTAATAGCTAAGAATCCTAACTCTTTTTCTTCATAAGCCAGCTTGACTAACACAACTGAACCCGCACAGTTTTGCGAGAAAATTAACGCTTGCTCACTTTGCTGTAAACGACCAAAATAATAATCGCTATTACTTAAACGATTTTGCATTACACCTGTACAATCATTTTTAGACAAGGTTTCATGTTTAATTGTTGTCGCATCAAGTAAATATAATTTAAAGGCTGATAAAGATAACAATTCCGTTGTTGTTTGTGCTAAACAGTCTAGCAATTCACTCGCAGATTGGCAGTCAATCAAGCGCAGATACAAGTCACTATAAAGCATAAATAAACCTTCATTATGATTTGCTACTGATAGTAACTGAGTAATTTCGTCTTCTAAATTATGTACTTTCTGTCTTAACTGCTGCTGTTGCCTTTCCACTAATGAAACAGTACCTCTATGTGAATCATTTAGTCTTAACCCGGTCATCAAATCATTATTACGATTGAAAAAATCAGGATTATCTTGCAGGTAAGCACTAACTAACTCATCAGTAAGCGGCAGGTCATCGACATTGGTCATTGTTGGTTCATTTTTCATATTAATATCTTATTCATATTATTCATTATTCAGCTTACTCACGTTTTATTCTCTTCATTGAAAGTACACAGCGTATAAATGAACCTGCGATCCTTCAATAACGAAAGTGAAAAAACGTAAAAGATAGATGATTATATCGACAGTTGCCCGTCAAACACGTGTACTGCTGGTCCAGACATTTTTACGGGATGTCCTGGCCCCTTCCAGTAAATTCTTAATTTGCCACCCGGTAATTCAACAGTCACTTGTTTACTTAATTTATTTTGCATTTGCCCGATCACAACAGCTGCACAAGCGCCGCTACCACAAGCCAGTGTTTCTGCTGCGCCTCGCTCATAGACACGCAATTTGATTTGATTAGCCGCAACTACTTCCATAAAGCCAACATTAGCTTGCTCAGGAAAACGTTCATGTAATGACAACTCTTTACCTAAACGCTCCACCGGAGCTGAAAGCACATCATCTACCGTAACAACACAATGAGGATTGCCTAACGAAACCGCCCCGCAAAGTACTGTTTCAGATGCACTACGTAGAATGTAGGTGCCCTCAGCTTTTTGTGCCGTAAATGGAATTTTGGCAGGTTCAAATTGTGGTACTGGCATAGTCACAGAGATATTGCCATCACGCTCTACAAACAATGTGAGTTTACCCGACGCCGTTGAAACTCGAATTTTATTTTTATTACATAAGCCTTTCATACGGACAAATCGCGCAAAACAACGGGCGCCATTTCCACATTGGTTCACCTCACTACCATCCGCATTAAAAATTCGATAATGAAAGTCTAAATCGGGATCATAAGGTGGTTCAACTATCAATAATTGGTCAAAACCTACACCAAAATTTCTGTCCGCTAATTTTGCTATTTGCTCATTAGACAAATAAGCATTTTGCGTAACATTGTCTAACACCAAAAAGTCGTTGCCTAGACCATGCATTTTAGAAAAATTCACTAACATTATGGCTGTTTCTCTAGTTTTTCAGTTACCGGCGTAGGTGATTCTTCTACAACTGATTTTACTTCTACATCGGCTGCTTCAACTTGATATAAAGCACCTTTTGAACCACACGCAGCTAGGGTTATGCTTAGTAAAAAACCGAGAAAGAAAAAAGAAAAATGTTTAATTAGATGCATGAGTACCAGTATTTGCCATGAAAGTCGTTTAAATCAAGCTTTTCGACTTAACTTAATGGGTATTTATTTTATCGTATTGCTATTATACTCATATGCTGATTCACCAAACAACAAAAGAAAGCTAATGAACGATAGCCAATATAATTTAATCGCAGAAGATTTGTTACTTGCTGTTGAAGAAGCCATTGAAGAAAGTGGCGTTGATATAGACTATGAAGGTGTTGGTGGTTTGTTAACACTGACCTTTAAAAATAGTACCAAAATCATTATTAATAAACAGGCTCCTTTGCATGAGATCTGGATCGCCACAAAATTTAATGGCCATCATTTCACCTATTCTGACAGCGAAGAAATATGGGTAGATAAACGTGGTGGTGATGAGTTTTGGCAATTTTTGTCAAACGCGGTCAGTATACAAGCCGAAACTGAAGTAACCCTTTCCTCAGAATAATTTAGCCCTTGGGAACAAGAAAAAATGACAACAGTAAGAATAGCAACACGAAATAGCGCCCTAGCTTTATGGCAAGCCGAATATGTAAAAGCACAATTAGAACATTTTCATCAAGACATTAATGTTGAACTTGTCCCTATGACAACTAAGGGCGATATTCTGCTAGATACTCCATTGGCAAAAGTTGGCGGCAAAGGGCTTTTCGTTAAAGAATTAGAAGTTGCTATACTAGAAAACAGAGCAGACATTGCTGTACATTCAATGAAAGACGTTCCAGTCGACTTCCCAGAAGGCTTAGGGTTAGAAGTAATTTGCCCACGAGAAGATCCACGAGATGCTTTTGTTTCTAATACCTTTTCTACGCTAAGTGAATTACCACAAGGTGCAGTTGTTGGCACATCAAGTTTACGCCGTCAATGTCAACTAAAAGCCAAACGTCCTGATTTAGAAATTCACGATTTACGCGGTAATGTTAATACACGCCTTAAAAAGCTTGATGAAGGACAGTACGACGCAATTATTTTAGCGGCTGCTGGATTAATTCGTTTAAAAATGAGTGACCGCATTGCTCAATATATAGAACCTGAAGAAATGTTACCCGCCAATGGTCAAGGTGCTGTAGGTATTGAATGTCGCATTAATGACGACACCATTAAAACGTTATTAGCACCGCTTGAATGTTCTACTACTCGTACACGAGTATTAACCGAACGTGCAATGAATAAAGCATTAGAGGGTGGTTGTCAGGTACCCATTGCTAGTTACAGCGTAATTTCTGAAGACGGTAAAGAAGTCTACTTACGTGGTTTAGTTGGCGCTATAGATGGCAGTGAAATAATTGAAAGTGAGATTACAGGGCCTGTAGCACAAGGCGAAACACTAGGAAATACCTTAGCGCAAGAGTTATTAAGCCGTGGTGCAGATAGAATCCTAAAAGAAGTTTATGCAACAAATAGCAATAACTAACCTGTACTTAAACCTGTAACTCATAAAACACTGCTCAATAAAAGCCATGTTTAATAACGCTATACCCAATAAAAATAATACGCTGAACGTTTTAATAACGCGGCCAACACAGAAAGCGCAAGCACTTGCTAAGTCGCTTGCTAATATTAATATTGCCTGCGTAAACCAACCCTTGTTTGATTATCAGCCCTTAGCTGATCATCAAACAAGTAAACGCTTATTAACAAATAATAATATTATTATTTTTGTTAGTGTTTCTGCTGTTGAATTTGCGACAAAAATGATTTCAGTAAATCAATGGAAATATAAAAAAATTATTGCGGTTGGTCGAGCAACAAAAGAAGCTTTACAGCAGCTTGGCATCAACAATATTCTGTGCCCAGAACAAGAAAACAGCGAAGGTTTATTGACGCTGCCAGTGTTAAGTAAGAAATTTCATCACGAACCTATAACCATAGTACGAGGCGCCAGCGGTAGAGAGCATTTGGCAGAGCAATTAACTAAACAAGGTGCAATAGTCACCTATTTAGAAAGCTATCAATGTGTATGGCGAACATTTACCGAAGACATAAGTAAACAGTGGTTTAAACAGCAAATAAATTGTATTGTCGTTACCAGTAACGCTATATTAGAAAAACTTATTCAGTTAACTATTGTTCAACAAGAGCATCTTGAAGCACAACAGTTAGCAGCATATTGGCGTAGTCAATGTGTGTGGGTTGTCGCTAGCCAACGTATTGCTAACACAGCAAGGCAATTTGGTTTAACTCACGTTATAATAAGCAATGGTGCGAATAAAGACGCAATCATCAACACGTTAAAGCAAGTCGAAAATGCTAAATAACGCTGTAATTATTAAGTAATGGATTAGATTAGGCCTATATTAGGCTTATTTTAGCAAGTGGGATAAATAATGACTGAATCAAAAACGCCGTTAACTTCAGATAAAGTAAACGAAACCACCACTAAAGTCAGTTTAGACAAAGATACTACGAAGCAAAACAAAGTAAACAAAAGTGATACAAAGAAATCACCACCAAATAACAATGCATCTAAAGTATCTAAATTAGCAATATTTGCTCTGCTTATCGCCATTACAGCGCCAGCAGCGCATTATTATTGGCAACAATTACAAACAGAAGAATTAACTCAAACACTTACCAATAAAGTCGTTCAAGAAAATAGTGCCGCGTTAACACGTTATCAGAATAAAACGCAGCAAGCATTAACCAGTCAAGAGCGAAGCTTCACCAAGCAATTACAGCAGGTTGCGGCAAACATTAATAGCGCCAATCAAGCCACAATCGCAGAGCTCAGTACAAAAATACAACAACTTGAAGCAGGCATTAAAGAACGTCAACCTAGTGATTGGTTATTACATGAAGCCGAGTATTTAATTCGTATTTCTTCACGTACCTTATGGTTAGAACATGATACTCGAGCCGCTATTGGTTTATTAAAAGATGCTGACGCTCGTTTAACCGAGTTAAATGATCCGGCTTTTTTACCTGTACGTGAAGTAATTCGTCAAGATATTAATGCTTTAGAGTTAATGCCGACTCTAGACACCGATGAAGTAATATTAACCTTAATGGCAATGAACAAAGAAGTATCTCAGCTGCCATTAGCTATCGTAGATTTAGGTAAAGAAGAAAAAGCAACAGATATTGACCTGTCGGATAATATCAATGACTGGCAAACTAATTTAGCCAAAACGTGGCAAAAATTTTTAAATGACTTTATCAGAGTTCGTCAAAGAACAGGCACTGTAGAAGCATTAATATCACCTAACCAACAAGAAAACCTACAGCAAAATTTAAGTTTAAAAATTCAATTCGCATTATGGGCAGCCAGTGAACGTAAAGGTGATGTTTATCAACAAGCATTAGTTGATATTCAACAATGGCTTAATGAGTTTTTCGATATGGAAAATACTATTAACCAACATTTTTTAGCTTCGTTGAAAAATTTAAAAAACAAACAAGTGTCTTATGATTATCCAAGTGAATTAGGCTCATTAACAGCGATTAGAGCCACACTAAGAAGTCAGCAAAATAAACCATCAATGCCTGCAAAAGCACAACAAGACGATACGGAAACTGAGCCTCAAGCAGAAATAGAAACCGCGCCGGCAAAAGCACCAACACCTGCTAAGCAACAGCAAGAACCACAAAGCGAGGGCAGCATATGATCCGTTTTATCATCATCATTGTACTTTTCTTTGCAATGTTGGCCTTAAGCCCTCTTTTAATTGATGAAAAAGGTTACATTCTAATTGCTATGGGTGAAACCATCATTGAGTTAACCGTACTTTCAGCTTCTATCTTGTTTATGCTGTTCGCTATTAGCGCTTTTGTTATTTTCAAAATGCTACGCGGTGGATTTAACATCAGTTTTAAAGCATGGCGTACCGTTGCTTTCGCTGGCCGTAAACGTGGTATTGCTAACTTCAATAAAGGTTTAACCGCCTACATGCTGGAAGATTATCAAAATGCGGAACAGCTGTTTGCCAAAAGTGCAGAGCCTGCCAAACGCCAACAAAGTGCTTATTTACTTGCCGCGGCCGCCTCGGCAAAACAACAATTAGATGCTAATACTAATCATTATTTAGCTCTGCTCGAAACGGTATCGGCTAAAAATAGTGATTCAGATCTTGCCAGTGTTATTGTAAAAATCAAACTACTCATGAACCAAGATCGTAGCGAAGCTTATGCGAAAGCACGCGCTTTAATTGATGAAAACCATAAACAAATTGGCCACGATGTACGACTACTCGCCTTAGAAATTGATTTATGCTTAATTGAGAAACGTTTTGAAGCCGCCGTAAATTGGTTAACATCAGCCCGTAAGCAGAAAAGTATCGCCAATGATGTACTTCAAGCTTGGGAAGAACAAGCATATTACGGTGCCTTTAACGATATTATTACCAAGCAAAACCAGACAAGTTTACAAACATATTGGCAAGCGCTTGATCGGAAAACCAAACAACGTGAAGCGGTGTTATTTTCCTATTGTCAGGTTTTAGCTGAGCAAAACATTACTGACCCGTTAATTAATATAGTAACACCAATACTCAATAAAAAGCCCAGTATCCGCTTTTTAAAATATTTACGTACTCTACCTATAAAGCAAAGCGAATCACTTCTTGCTATCGCGCAGAAGCATCTACATAGTGATAAGCATAATGCACAGTGGTTAAGTTGTTTAGGCCATCTCGCAGTAATGTGTGAACAATGGTCAATGGCAGAAAAAGCATTTAGGAGCTTACTAAAACTTGAAGCTAATCATCAAGTAAAACAATACGACAAACAAGACTTGCAAGCATTTGCTAAAGCATTGATGGAAGAAGGACAACATAAAGCAGCAAATGAAGTGTGGGTTAAGGTTAACGATTGGCAGAATGATAATAATTAATAAACGTCTCTGATATAGCGCTGTTGCAATTGCAGTGTTTCAAGCATTGATTGACCGAGAATTTCAATCAATGCTTGGTGAACCCCTTCTCCCATTCCTGATAAACATCCGCAAACATAAATCACAGCACCCTCTTCAACCCATTCTTTTAAAGTATGCTGCTCATGTAATAATATATCTTGTACATACTTAGGGTATTTTCTATGGGTTAACCCCCTCTGATGAGCATCCTCTGAGCTCACCTGAGAGTAAGCACAATCAAGTTTAGTTAATTGTGATTCTTGTAAGGTGAATAATTGCTGATTAATCGGTAATACAGGATTACTGTTTCGCTCCCCAAAAATCAACCAACTGTCACCTGTTTTCTTATGTTTAGAAAAAGTACGCGCTGCTAATTGTGCTTTTAATCCAGCTAAACCACTACCAGCACCAATTAGTATAATTGGCTGGCTTTGGTCAATATTATGATGTGAACTAACATCTCTAATTTGGCCTTCAATAATATGACCAATTTCACAATCATGACTTAAAAATCCAGAGGCTAAGCCAAATGTATTTGCTGGCTCATCTTTTTCTACAAGACGCACAATAAGCTGCAATTCACCTTCTTGTGAGACAGAAGCTATGGAATAACTCCGCTTGTGTAAATAAGGTAATTTAATAAGTAATTGATCAAGTGTATATGAACAATTTTTTGGTAATTCCCTGGTAAGCAGCCAAGATCTCAGAGGTTGCTGATGCCCTTGATGTGTTAACCAGGTATTACCATTAAACTTATTTTTAAGTAGCCAACGCTCTACAATATCTGCTGATTGATGTGGTTGTATATCAATCAGATCACCTGCTTGCCACGTAGGAAACGGGCCAATACTTTTAAAGCTTAATTGAAATAACTTTTCATCATTACAATCTGGGTTAAGTAATATACGTTGGGTTAATTGCCAATATTGCAGTGACTTTATTGCTGGATTTAAGGTTAACTCATGATCTATTTTTATCCAGCTAGGTGTGATATCAGCAAGTTTTGTGGTTTGTTCGTTATAATTATCAACAGTGATAACATCACCCAATGATTGGGCGCCTGCACTTAACATGGTTTGATTTATTTGATAACCAAAAGCACAGAATTCAGGGTATGCCCTATCACCTAAAGCGATAACAGAATACTCTAAATGGTTTAATGGATTATTTGCTAAAGCCTTGGCTAGTTTAGTAAATAAACTGCCGTTATCAGGTGCTTCACCATCCCCATAAGTACTGACCACAAACAGTATTTTTTCAATATTACATAAATGTTCAAGTGTTAATGCATTTAGGGCAATAACACTTGAATTTTCAGATAAATTTAACGCCGTTGCACATCGCTTTGCAATTGCTTGCGCATTACCTGTTTGACTTGCATAAGTAATTAATATTGATGCGTCGGGCTCTAGCTTGCGATAAAGCCGTGCACGATGTAAACGCCACATGGCAAAACACAATGCTAGCCATGTAACACTTAAAACAACAATTAAATACAAACTCTGCATAGATAAACTTCGATCGCGCTTTGGTTATAATTTAAAAAAACGTTAAATCAACAAAGACTTAATTACAAAGGTAACACAGCAAATGTTGCACCGTAGCTACCCGTACGCATAGTCGCAGGAGCTTTTGCTTTATCGTCTTCATATTCAGCTTCAAGTAAATACATTCCTGCTTCTGGCCATGTAATGCTGACATAACCTTTAGCATCAGTAACAACATCTATTTGATTCTGGTCATTACGGTAACGGGTATCACCCTTAACAATAGCGAGTTTAACGCCAGCTGCTGGTTCACCATGAAATAAGAACTTAAACTTAGCCGCTTCGCCCACAAATAAGTCATTTGGGTGAGTAACAGGTATTAGCTCTAGGCCTGAATTAGTCGGTTCGAATACTTTATCCGTTGGCTCACCTGAAGTAACAAATGTTTCCAAACGACGGTAGCTATCAGATACTTTTAATGAATCAGCACTTTTAGGTACTTCCGTGGCAAAATCAGCTGCATTAGCCTCTTTACCACGAGCTGGCCATCTTTTACGTTTACCTTCTTTATCTTTCCATGAAGCACGTAATCCGCCCGAAGCATAACCAATTTTATAAGTACCTTCGGTTACTAAGTTCAAATCAAACGTTGAGCGGTATTTTCCTGTATGTGCATTAACAGCCTCAATTAATTTACCTGTAGGATCTTGAACCATTAACCCTTTCATACGTAGCGGTACATGCTCAGGTACAAATAAAGAATTTGAAACTGCCGCGTCAAATGTTACCCAAGGTGCGTCACCTGATAAATTAGTTGTGCTTGGTACGATCCACGCTCGGTGAGCATTGGCGCTAAAACTTAACCCTACTATCATACCAATCGACAATAGCGCTTTTAATGGTGTATATATTTTCATTGTTTTCTTCCTTTAATAATTACGGTGTATTACTGTGGATTATATAAACTGACGTTAATTTACTTGAATAAGAACATCGCCTAACTCTGAATTACCAGAGGCTTTCAATGGATAATCACTGGCCTTTATTGGCCAAGTTAGTGGAATATTTACCACTTCTTTACCGCCAACTTCCCTAGAGGCTTCAATACGTAATTGATAATCACCAGCCGCTAACGCTTTTAGCTCTTTCGCATTCAAATCAACCGAAATAGTGTGTTTACCCGCACCTTTAGTTGCAGAGGTTAAACCATCAAATGGTTGTTCTGCTTTTCTGCCAATACGTCTCCACCACTGACGAATATCTTTTAACCACTTTGCGCCTTCATTATCTTTCATGTCTAGGTCATACCATAAGGCGATCTGAGTCGCTTTACGGTTGCTATCTTCTAACCATATAGCAACATAAGGTCTGTGGTATTCAGCAACATTCATACGTGGTATTTCAACTTCTATTAGCAATTGATTACTTGCTGCATTTGAAACACCGCTAAAAACAGTACTTACAGCAAGCGTTAACAAAAGCGCTATGCTAAATAAAATATTACGATTCATTGATTTTCCTTTTAAATACGATGATTAGTGTAAACTCATTAAAATAATAATGAGTGGTAAAAGTACGCCTAACGACACCATGGGCCAAGTAGACAAACGAAAACCTGATTGTTTATAAAGCAACCACAAGCCACTTAAACAAAAAACAATAGAGATAACGGCGAATATATCAATAAACCAACGCCAAGCTTCATTGGTATAACGTCCTTTATGTAAATCATTAAAGAAAGAAATCCAGCCTCGATCAGTACGTTCATAAATTAATTCACCACTTTCAATATCAACTGAAAGCCAGGCATCTACCCCTGGATTTGGCATAGCTAAATAGAACTCTCCATCACTAAGTTCACCTTGTAAGCCGCCTTTAATCGTTAAATTATGCATATCAGCTAAATACTTACGAACATCATTTGGTAATATATTTTGGTGTTTATCAAGAGAGCGCCAAGCTTGTAATATAGACTCTGGTAGCTCAGTCTCTATGGTGGTAATATCTGAATTCGCAGGAATATCCCCTGCGTGATTCAACGTGATTCCCGTCCATGAAAAAAACAGCATACCAATACTACAAATAGCTGCACTTATCCAATGCCACTGACGTGCGTTACCTAATGCTATTTTCATATGCTGTACTTCACTATTTTAACTAACCTTAAAATCATATTAGCTTGGCATTATACGTATGTATTTAGAAAGATGCGTTAACGCTAACCCAAAAACTACGTGCTTTATCCTTAATGTTATAATCATCTGTAAAGATAACTTCATCATCGTCATACGAATATAAGCCGTCGTTATCTAAATCAACATAACTTGTCGTATACGACGTAAAATCTTCATCAAGTAGATTATTTACACGTAAATTAACGGTTAAGTTATCCGATATTTTATAACGAGCGCCAAGATTTATTGCGCTATAGTTTTTATAATAAAGTGGTTTATCTAAAATACTATTCCAATCTCTGTAACGATCTGAACGTATTTCAATTTGAAGGTACGTGTTCAGTTTTTCAGTAATTGACCAGTCGGTACTAATATTAGCCATATGTTCAGCAGTATTCGTTAAAGGCTGACCAGCATTTGAACCACTTTTTTGTTCACTATCTGTCCATGTGTAGTTGGCACTAACATTCCAGTCATCAGTAATTGAAACTCGACCCGCAACTTCAACACCTTGGATATCCACTTTGTCGATATTAATTTTTTGACTGTAAGTAGTGTAACCTAATGAATCATAAGCACCTAAATTTACACAAGGACGAACATCGTTAGTTGCTTCACAACTTTGGATTGTGTCACCTTGGGCAATTTTATCTTCAAATTTAGTATTGAAATAAGTAATATTGAAATTATGGCCTTTATCGCTATCACTCCAATATAACGCTATTTCACTATTTACACTCGTTTCAGGTGTTAACTCTGGATTTCCGGCAAATGGCGATGTTCCTTGACCACCGAAGCCAGTTATACCGTCATAAAGATCGGTTGTTTGTGGTGTTTTAAAACCAGTACTCACACCACCTTTAATTGTCCAATTATCTGATAATGTATAAACAGAATATAAACGTGGTGACACATTACTACCAAATACATCATGATTATCGTAACGAATACCTGCTGTGATGGTTAACGGCTCAATAATAGTCCAGTTATCTTCAATAAATAATGCATACATATCTTGTTCTTGTACACCATTAACTTGGTCATCTTCCAGACCAAATACACCATCAAGTAGCTCGCCTTGTGTAACTTGAGTACCAATAACAAAAGTGTGGTAGCCTGCCAGGTTTTCTACAGGAATATCTAAACGTGCATCTAAGGTATATTGACTACTTTCTAAAGGGCGTTGATTTCTTGGTAAAAATGTTTCTGCGGCTAATGCTTTTCGATCCTCTTCGGCCATACCAGCGTAATCACCAGTGGCATAAAACATTTCGCCTAACAATTCACGTTCAGATACACTTAACGGCATAGTACGGCCATTATTCTGAGTATCTACATACGCTAAAGAAACAAATGCACGACCAAAGTCAAAATCACCATTATATGTTAATGACCACCACTGGCGATCAAATTCTTGTTCAGCTGCATAGCCCGCACGTGGGTTTACTTGGCCATTTCTCTCTGCCCAAATTGATTCGATATTATCTTTAGTACCTAATGGGTAGCTAATTTCGCCACTGTCAATATCGTAAGTTGGGGTGTTGTCATATTCTTGGTGAGAGTTGTCATAATCAAAACGCACTCGATGATTTTCACCTGGTGTCAACGAGAGTGAAAATCCATATTGTTGATTCGTATTATCAACGGTTTTACCACCACTACCAAAACCTAATGAACGGTAATGTACGTCACCATTTGAATCAGTTGCCGGTTCAAATTCTGGTGAAGAAGCTAAACGTTCATAAATACTACCGCGTAAGCTTAAGTCCAATAGGTCTTTAATTAATGGACCCATTACTGAAAAATCAGTTGTAATATCATCACCAAATTGATCGTCACTTTGCATGCTACGCCCAAAACTTAGCGAGCCTGACCATTTTCCTTGTGATTTTTTAGTAATGATATTAATTGCGCCACCTAAAGCATCGGCACCGTAAAGGGTTGATGCTGGACCACGAATCACTTCAACACGTTCAATAGAATCTAATGGAGGAATATGTCCAAACGCATTACCGCCAAAGTTATTAGGATAAATATCACCATGGTTATTTTGACGTTTGCCATCAACCAATATTAAGGTGTACTCACTAGTTAAACCACGCATACTAATTGAGCCTTGACCACTTTTGTCACGGCTTGTACCAATATCAACACCTTCTTGGTACTTAACTGCATCAAGTAATGTTGTAAATGGACGAGATTGAATATCTTCTGCAGTAATAATTGAAATACTTGCTGGTGCCGCGGTAAGTTTCTGCTCAAAACCTGTTGCAGTAACAACCATGCGTTCCACTGGCTCCGCTGCTTTAGTATTTTTCGTATTATCTTCTTGTCCGTAAGCATTTGCACCACAAACCATAGCGATACATGCTGCCAAGGTTTGATACTTGAATTTATTATTCATTTGAGACCCTTGTTTTATAAGTTGTGTTTTATGTTGGTATTTTTTTATATGTTTTTATTGCGGGGCACTGTACAAAACAACAAGAGCAATGTCAATGATAACTATTACCATTTACATTCACTAAATAACATTTATAACACAGCTACAGAAAGCAAAGACTAAAATGACACGGTTATTTAATAATCGCATGAAATTAAAGAGTTAGAACATTTGATGAAGTATTTTGGGTAGTTTTAGGAAGGAATAAATTGAATCAAATTGTTGATACGCAGTACATCTTAGTACTGCGCTTACAGCTAACAGGTAGTTGCGTTATTTAAATAAAAGCAAATGCATCAGCATGCATATGCGCTAATAATGCACCGCGTTTAACAAAATCATCACGAATAACACCGACCATTTCAAAGCGCCCAGCAAGATAAATATCATAAGACTCTAGATTAATAATATCGTCCATAACTACTTGATGTACTAGGCCTTTTTTACCTTACCAGCTATCATTTTCACCAACATTTTCTATCGATATTAGCGCTGACACTGATCAACATGGCTCAACACGATTCATGTTAGATGCAGGTGGCAAACTTACTGAAGAATTAGGTTATCGTGCGGTACTGGTAAAGCAAGATGTTAAATTTGAACGTGAATACCAAAATGGTGAAGAACGTGAACGTGACCGTTTTCTTGGGTCATTAGTACTTGATTACGCTGTCACTGATAACTTATCAGTAAATGTATATTACGACCAAACTGATGACAAAGCTGGTTTAGACAGTAATGGCGATTTAATTGGTGCTGAAAAAACTATTTATGATTTTTCATGGGCATTTACGGATATTACTGTAAACAATATTGGGGGAAAGGTTACTTACTTCGTCACTCCTCAATGGTCGATAAAAGCTGGCTATAATGAGCAAACCTTTGAACGTCAACGTTTTGAGTCAACACCAATAAAACCGGATGATTATGTTGTAGGCGATAATTATGAATCAAGACCTTATGATAGATTTGATGATTGGCAGTTTAAAACCGCTTTTGTTGATCTAACGGGTGAGTTTTCTATTGGCTCTACTGATCATCAAATATTAGTTGGTATGAATAAGCTTGATTATTATTATGATCAACTTCGTGTAGCGGTAGATTCTCCTTACGTTGGTTATGCTGATTATATTATAGGCCAAGCAGAGCCTATGATACCCGACGTAAGCTATAAGACAGATGATACCTTATCTGTTACCGAATATGATTATTACGGTTTTTACTTCCAAGATTTAGTAACACTTAATGAACATTGGCAAGTGACTTTTGGTGGTCGTTTTGATCAACAGAGAAGTGAAGGCGCTGACAGTGACTCATTTGTTCCTAAGTTTGGTGTTTTATATCATCCAATTGCCGATGCAACTGTATATGTGAATTATTCTGAAGGTTTTGAGCCAGCGTCTAGTGAGACTCTTGATAATGAAGACGATTTAAACCACGGCATGAAACTTGATGCTGTGACATCAGAGCAAATCGAATTAGGAGGTAAGTGGCAAATATCTGAGCGCCTACTTGTTGAAAGCGCTATCTTTGATATTAAAAAACGTGGAGCTTCAATTACTGAAACAATTACTGGTAACCCTGATTATAACTCGATAACCACTCAAGCTGGCTTACAACGTCACAAAGGTATTGAGTTATCAGCACAAGGTGCGGTTACAGACACATTATTCGTAATGGCCTCAACCATGTACCTTGATGCTGAATATGAAAAAGACGATAACTACGAAGGTAAAGCTCCTGTTGACGCGCCTAAGTGGTCTGCAAGTTTATGGTCTCGTTATGAGTTGACTGAGTCATTAGCACTAAATGGTGGTATTTTCTTCCAAGGTAAGCGCTTTGCTGACAGCGATAATGAAGTAGAAAAAGATGCTTATACGCGTCTTGATGTAGGTGCAACTTACAGTACTAAGGTATCAGATGTTGGTTTAGACTTCCGTTTTAACATTGAAAACTTACTGGATACTGACTACCTTGCTGGTGGTGGCGTAAGCTCTGTTACCGTGGGCGATGGCAGAACCGCACGCTTTGAAGTTAAAGCCTCTTTTTAAACCTTTTTAACTTTGTTTAAATAACCTGAAAGCTTGATCTATAAGTAACACAATAACACTTATTTTCTAGCTTTCAGGTTACCATTCAAATGATGGCACGCTACAGATTTCACTATTCAATTATCTTATTATAATGCTCTGTAACCCAATTAAATACATTGATGTATTGAAACCATAAAAATTAGTAACGACTACATCTAAGCGTAACAGTACACATAGTACTATCTACATTACACGATGTAGCTTGGTAGCAAGACATTCCATTATCTCTTTCATAGACAGTTTCTAAAAAATTTCGTAAATTCTTATTAAATGCAGCACCGTTATTATGATGTAAATCAAAATTTGCCATGCTATTGCTTGTTGTTGCTGAACCGGCTATTTGGTTGCAAGTTGTTCCCGAGACTGCGCAAACCAGAGTGGCTCCACTAACGGTATTGATAATCTGAAATTGTAATGGCTGAGCCGTGGCGGTTTCCATATCTTGCTTAACTTGCTGGCCATTATCGCTATAACCCAATATATTGGCTATTATGTTTGTAATACCCTCAATTCGATTGATCCCTTTATCAATAATGTCTCCATCTTTATGCTTACCGCCTTTATTTAGAATGAACTGATTGTCAGTGCCGGTATTAACATCTTCAATTAAAACGTTATCGTTTAATGGCTCCACAGCCAATATTTGATTACATCCGGTATTATCACAACAACGTTCTTCTGTAGGATCACATTGATAAATAATTTTTTCATAAAATTTGTTTTCAATGTAAGCATTACGGAATGCCCAGAGAATATCATTGGCTTGTTCATCTAATGAAAGACAATTATTTGTGCAGTTTGACACAAAATCATAATCTGCATGCACTAAAGTCCCTGTTAATTTTTCACGCACTCGTTTTACATGAACCTTATGCTCTTTGTTACTAGCATCCTTAAAATACATAGCCAAAACATCATAAGCGTAACTTTGCTGACAAATTCGATTATTACTTTGCAAGCTATCTAAACAATTATTGGCTTGTGCAAAATGAGGTGTAAATAAAAAAGAGATACTGATAATAAAAAGTAGTTTTTTCAACATATTCATTCCTTAAAATGTCGCTATTTTTAGTTTAACTTTGAATTCAGATACCCCATTTTAAATAGAGCATCAAAGAAGCTTACTACAAAGGCGACACAAAGACAATCCAACAAAAAAAGTGAAATTCAATGTAAATCAATAGTAGACCATTACATCTGGTTGACTAGGGCGATTATTAGTCTTCAGAACGCTTTATTAATAAAACAACATAAAGCAAAGGTTAAAGTAACATAGCTATTGAATGATTGTGTAAAATTGAAAATTTAGAACATATGATGAAGTATTTTGGGTAGTTTTAGGAAGGAATAAATTGAATCAAATTGTTGATACGCAGTACATCTTAGTACTGCGCTTACAGCTAACAGGTAGTTGCGTTATTTAAATAAAAGCAAATGCATCAGCATGCATATGCGCTAATAAAGCACCACGTTTAACAAAATCATCACGAATAATACCAACCATTTCAAAGCGCCCTGCCAGGTAAATATCATAATCTTCTAAGTTAGCAATATCGTCCATCGCTGCATTATGCACTAACCCCGTTTTACCTTGCCAGATTTCACTTTCACCAACATTTTCAATAACAGGAATAAACTGCGCTTGTGGTAATTTAGCAATTATTGCCGCTGTTTCATCTAATTCGTATGCCGCTGCTAGTTCACGCAATCCCCAGTAAACAATAACCGGGCGTTGTGATTTTTCTTCCGCTAAATATTCAAACATTGATTTAATATAAGAAAAGCCCGTACCACCTGCTAACAATAATAAAGGTCGCTCACTATCAAGACGTAATTCAGCATTACCTAGTGGAATTTCGATACTTACTGGCTCATTAGCAGCTTGCGCAGCTTGAAGGCGTTCGATCACTTGCATTGGGTAGCTATCGGCAATAAATGCCCCTATTTGTAATTCTATCAATTCATTGTTAGGTGAGCTCGCAATAGAAAAAGGACGTTTATCCTCATGACTCATAACAAAATTTAAATACTGGCCCGCAATAAAATTCACTTTTTCGTTCGGTTTTAATAACACTTTAAATACATGTGGCGTTAACGATGTTAACGATACGATTTGACAATCAACAGTCTTCATTTTAAACCTTCTTCCTAATTAATATCTTCTGATAAAATATTGAGTTCTTCCCAGATTTCATCAACTTGCTGTTTAATATTTTCATCCATAACTATGGGTTCACCCCATTCTCTATTAGTTTCGCCTGGCCACTTATTGGTAGCATCTAAGCCCATTTTTGAGCCTAAGCCCGATACTGGCGAAGCAAAATCTAAATAATCAATAGGGGTATTTTCAATTAAGACAGTGTCTCGACTTGGATCCATGCGTGTAGTCATCGCCCAAATCACATCTTCCCAATTTCTAGCATCCACATCATCATCACATACAATAACAAATTTTGTGTACATAAACTGGCGTAAAAACGACCAAACACCCATCATTACACGCTTTGCATGTCCTGCATATTGCTTTTTGATTGTTACAACGGCTAAACGGTATGAACAACCTTCAGGCGGTAAATAGAAGTCTTGAATCTCGGGGAACTGTTTTTGTAAAATAGGCACGAATACTTCATTTAACGCCACACCTAAAATGGCTGGTTCGTCAGGCGGTCTACCTGTGTAGGTACTATGATAAATAGGATCTTTACGCATAGTGATGTGTGTGACGGTAAAAACAGGGAAATCATCTACTTCATTATAGTAACCGGTGTGATCGCCATAAGGCCCTTCAGGTGCCGTTTCATCAGGATCTAAGTACCCCTCTAAAATAATTTCTGCTGTTGCTGGTACCTCTAAGTCATTACTAATCGACTTAGTTACTTCAGTTTTAGCGCCACGCAACAAACCTGCAAAAGCATATTCAGATAGCGTATCTGGTACTGGTGTAACTGCGCCTAAAATAGTGGCAGGATCAGCACCTAAAGCAACAGAAACAGGATATTTCTCGCCAGGATTAGTTTTTTTAAACTCTTGAAAATCTAACGCACCACCACGATGAGATAACCAGCGCATAATCACTTTGTTTTTAGATAAAACTTGTTGCCGGTAAATACCTAAATTTTGTCGTTCTTTATGCGGCCCTTTAGTGACGGTTAATCCCCATGTTATTAATGGTGCAACATCACCTGGCCAACAGCTTTGAATAGGTAATTTGGATAAATCAACCTCATCACCGGTTAAAACCACTTGCTGGCATAGTGCTTTTTTTATGAGCTTGGTTGGCATATTAAGCACCTGTTTATATACAGGTATTTTTCCTAAAGCATCACGAAAACCAGTTGGCGGCTCAGGCTCTTTAAGCATGGCTAGCAGTTTACCAACATCACGCAAGGCGTTTACATCGGTTTGCCCCATAGCTAATGCTACACGCTCTGGGGTGCCAAATAAATTAGTTAATACTGGTACATTGAAAGACTGGCCATGCTCATCAATGGCGTTTTCAAATAATAGTGCGGGCCCTTTAGCACGTAAAGTACGGTCGCTAATTTCAGTCATTGTTAAATGAGTAGAAACAGGCTGAGTAATACGTTTAAGTTGACCAATTTTTTCTAATTGAGCAATAAAATCTCGTAAGTCACTATATTTCATAATTATATAATCGGAAATTTTCAATGGTATTAATAGAATTGAATTAATTATACCTTGCTACAAAGGTAAGGCATAATTTATCGAGGTAACGGATCACTCATAGCTTGACTTTTAATTTTGTCAAATGCAACTTGAATACGCTTTATTATTTCAATATCCGTTTTTTTACTTGCTGCTAAATATAATGTTACTTCAAGATCTTTTAATGGGAAGATGGGCTTAATTTGACTGCAATCTAAATTTTGTTTTTGGCAAGCCTCATAGAAATATAAATCGCTACCTGTTACTAAATCAACGCGATTGGCCAATAACATTCTTACAGATTGTTCACTGTTATTGATAAGATGAATATTGGTTAGATTTTTATTAGCTAAATAATGGTGAAATGCTGAATTTCGCCCTACCGCCAAACTAAAATTATTAATGGTTTCAAAGGAGTCCGTTGCTGTTAATTTTATGCCCTCAAACCCATACAAAGCATAATTCACTTTTTGTATTGGACCTAACCATGAAAATAAATCTTCACGCTCTTTCGTTCTTGCTAATGAATAAATAAGTACATTGGGCTGTAAAAGAGCTGTATTATAAACTCTTGCCCATGGCTGTATTATTATTTCATAATTAATATTTGCTTCTTTTAATACTTTTTCAATTAACGCAGTAGCAGGCCCAACAATTTTACCATCTTCTTCATATTGTAAGGGATAAGCATCTTCCGTATATACTTCAAGAATGGCTTCTTGTGCCGATAACGAAAAAATACAAAAATATAAAACTAATGAAAAATACAACTTCATAGTATCTATCCCAAAGCATTAATAATGCTAAACATAATAAAAACCAGTCATGATGACTGGTTTTATAATATGGCTTGTACCGTGTTTATTTACGTTTCATAGAATCAAAGAATTCGTTATTGGTTTTACTCATCGCCAACTTATCGATGAGGAATTCAATAGCGCCAACTTCATCCATTTCATGCACTATTTTACGTAAAATCCACATTTTTTGTAGCTCGTCAGGTTTAGTTATTAACTCTTCACGACGTGTACCACTACGATTAATATGAATAGCAGGGAAAACACGTTTCTCTGACACTTTACGCGATAAATGTAATTCCATATTACCCGTGCCTTTGAATTCTTCATAGATAACTTCATCCATTTTAGAACCCGTATCAACAAGCGCTGTAGCGATAATAGTCAAACTACCACCTTCTTCAATATTACGTGCTGCACCAAAAAAGCGTTTTGGACGATGTAATGCGTTAGCATCAACACCACCGGTTAGTATTTTACCTGACGATGGGATTACCGTGTTATAAGCACGTGCTAAACGGGTAATTGAATCAAGTAAAATAACAACGTCTTTTTTATGCTCAACCAAGCGCTTTGCTTTTTCAATAACCATTTCGGCTACTTGTACATGGCGACTTGCTGGCTCATCAAACGTTGAAGCAATAACTTCGCCTTTTACTAGACGTTGCATCTCAGTTACTTCTTCTGGACGTTCATCAATTAATAGAACCATTAACTCAGCATCAGGATGATTATGCGCAATACTTTGGGCAATATTCTGTAATAGTAATGTTTTACCGGCCTTTGGTGGCGCAACAATTAAGCCACGTTGACCTTTACCAATTGGCGAGGCTAAATCTAATATACGAGCCGTTATATCTTCCGTTGAACCATTACCACGTTCCATGGTAAATCGTTCATTTGGATGAATAGGAGTTAAATTTTCAAATAAAATTTTATTACGAGAGTTTTCTGGGCGGTCAAAGTTTACTTCAGTAACCTTTAATAAGGCAAAATAACGTTCGCCTTTTTTAGGTGAGCGAATCTTTCCTTGAATAGTATCACCCGTACGCATACTAAATCGACGGATTTGACTAGGTGATACATAAATATCATCTGGTCCAGCTAAATAAGAAGAGTCTGCGGAGCGTAAAAAACCAAAGCCATCTTGTAGGATCTCTAAAACACCACCACCGAAAATATCGTTGTCGTTTTCAGCATGTTTTTTTAATATAGCAAAAATTATATCTTGCTTGCGTGTTCTAGCCAGGTTTTCCAGCTTCATCGTTTCAGCTAGTTCAACCAAGTCATTAATGGATTTTTCTTTTAATTCGGTAAGGTTCATAGGGGGTTTCTTAAATTATTTTAAGTGTTTATGTCTGGGGCGATTGCCGACAACAGTATATGTTCAATGTATTTTTATAATCTTCTTATCTAATAATAGCACTTATAATGTAGCAAATTTAGATAATAGAATTGGGATAGTGGGGCGTTAATCTTTACTCAGAATCTAAATTTAGCATTAAAAACCATCTAGGTAAAGGCACTAGTTAAAATGTAAGCAAAATATAGCGACATAACTATATTTTTCTGCATAAAAAGACGATTTAACATTACTCATTATCATTCTTTTGCTGCTTCATTTCTCTTAAACGCTCACGGTATTTATTTCTAGCAAATTCTTGCATATCAGTTACCGTATCACTTTCATCAATAATTTCTCGTCCAAGCAAGGTCTCAATTGCATCCTCCAAAGTTACCACCCCAGAAGTTTGTCCATATATATCTTCAACCAAGTATAAATGTATATGATTTTTAATAAACATATCCAATAACTGCTGAACAGGTAACTTCTCAGACACCGAACTTAATGGCAGCACAAAATCAATAAGCGGCCTGTCACCATAGCCATTGCGCTCTGCTTGATATAAATCCCCTTTCATCACTTTGCCTTTTATATCATCAATTGTTGTTCCGTAAATAGGAATACGGGTAAATTGAGGGGTTAATTCATGATTTAGCGCCTCAGTTACCGTCACATCTTGATGTAACATATGTACTACTGTACGCGGCGTTGATATCTGCCCGGTACGTAATTCACGTAATGATAAAATATTAGATAAATATTCATTTTCCTGGGCAAACAAACTACCATCTTTATGGCCTAACGAGGCAAGCGCAATAATTTCTTCGCGGGTAATTTCATTTTCTTTATTTTGTTTGAATAAGCGCGTTAAACGCGTTGCAATCCACACCAATGGATAAACAATTCTAACTAACCAAACAATCATATATGCCGAAGGAATTGATAAGCTACGCCAAAAGGTAGCCCCTAAGGTTTTTGGTATAATTTCTGACAAATATAAAATGGCCAATGTCAGTAATAGCGCAATTAAGGTTTCCCAGCGCTCACCAAAAATACTAATAGCTTGGGCTCCAACACCTGCAGCTCCCATGGTATGGGCGAAAGTATTTAAAATTAATATACTAGAAAGTGACTCATCTAAATTACTTTTAGCACGCGCTAATACTGCACCGGCCTCTGGCTTTTCAGTTTGGGTTTGCTCCACAAAACTAGGAGTCACAGACAGTAAAACTGCCTCGAGTACAGAACAGAAAAATGACACACCAATAGCAATGGCGAGATAGATGAAAAGCAGGGTCAAATGTTATTTATTCCTAATGATTCCATTATAAAATAGCATAGCACAACCAAACAAATAATTAAGAAGCCTTAATAGAGTCTTAATATTGTTAATAAGGCCAATTTAATTTCAGCACCCTATTCAACTGAATTAGCTCGCTACACTAGGCAAAAAAATACCGCTTACATACGAGCGGCATTAGATAAATTTAAACGATACTAACTCAGAAACTTAAAGATTTTTATCTAAAAATTCTTTTAATTGAGTTTTTGATAGGGCACCTACTTTAGTATCCGCAATTTCACCATCTTTAAATAATAATAGCGTTGGAATACCTCTTACACCATACTTTGGTGGTGTTCCAGAGTTTTGGTCTATGTTTAGTTTACCTATCGTGACCTTGCCGTCATATTCATTAGCAATATCATCAAGCACTGGGGCTATCATCTTACAAGGGCCACACCATTCAGCCCAGAAATCAACCAATACTAAACCAGGTGCTTTTAAAACATCGGCTTCGAAACTATCATCAGTTAGCTGAATAATTTTCTCGTTCATCTTGTTCTCCGTTAGTTATGGCGCTTACGCCAATCTATTAATTACAATATTAAATGTGTCTATAAAACCTTTATGGGGCTTTATTGTTTAAATATCAAGTTCGTTTTCTTTAATCTTCACTTATCAGCGCTAAAATTAGTCATTAACTAAGTTAGGTGTTAAGCTAGCGCCATGAAAAAAACACACTTAACAGAAACAAAATTCGCTGACTTAAATCTTGCTCCGCAAGTCGTCACTGGATTAGAAGCTATGGGCTTCGAATATTGTACGTCTATTCAGGCGAAATCTTTACCCGTGCTACTTCAAAGTACTGATATTGCTGGTCAAGCGCAAACAGGAGAAGGTAAAACTATCGCCTTCTTAGCTGCAACTTTCCATCATTTATTACAAAAAGAAGCACCAACACATAATCAGCCTAGAGCATTGATTATGGCACCAACACGTGAATTAGCAATTCAAATTCACCGTGACGCCATTGAACTCTCTAAAAGTACAGGGTTACGCCTTGGTATTGTATATGGTGGTGAAGGTTATGAAAGTCAACGTTTGGCACTAGAACAAGGTGTCGATATTTTAATTGGTACCTGTGGCCGATTAATTGATTACATGAAGCAAGGCGTATACAACTTAACAAATATTGAAGTAATCGTTTTAGATGAAGCCGACAGAATGTTCGATTTAGGCTTTATTAAAGATATTCGCTATATGTTCAATAAAATGCCTCCCGCTAAACAACGTCTAAGCATGTTATTTTCGGCGACGTTATCATTTAGAGTCAAAGAGCTTGCTTTTGATCACATGAATGACCCAACAAGTGTTGAGGTTGAACCTGAACAAAAAACTAACGTGCGCATTAGTGAAGAGTTATTTTACCCTTCAAATGAAGATAAAATGTCTCTTTTACAAACGCTGATTGAAGAAGATTGGCCTGAAAAAGCGATTATTTTTGCGAACACTAAACACGTTTGTGAAAAAGTTTATGATCACTTGGTTGCCGATGGTCTTCGCGTTGGTTTATTAACAGGTGATGTTCCACAGAAAAAACGCCTAAAAATATTAGAGCAATTTAGTGAAGGTAGTGTAGATTTCTTAGTAGCAACTGATGTTGCCGCGCGAGGCTTACACATTCCAGAAGTAACACACGTATTTAATTTCGATTTACCTGATGATTGTGAAGATTATGTACATCGTATTGGCCGAACTGGTCGTGCTGGCGCAACTGGCCATGCTATCAGTTTAGCTTGTGAACAATATGTATTTAATTTACCTGATATTGAAAACTATATCGAACATGAACTTCCGGTAACAAAATACGATTCAGATGCATTAATTGATGATTTACCTCAACCAAAACCTCGTCAACGTCGCCCTCGACCAAATTCAGGTCGCCCTGGTGGCAACAGGCAAGGTGGTAATAGTAATTATCGTGGCCGTCGTTAGTCAAATATAGTAAGAACATGGAAACTTCCAACACAATACCACAGTACGATGCCAGCCATTACGCTGTGGTTGACTTAGGCTCTAACAGCTTTCATTTATTAATTATCCGTATGCATAATAACCAACGGATAGAGGTAAACAAGGTTAAACGTAAAGTACGTTTAGCTGCCGGCCTTAATCAACAATTAGCGCTTAACCCAGAAACGATCGCTTCTGGTCTTGATTGCTTAAAATTATTCGCTAAACATCTCTCGACTATACCTGTAAGTAATATCAGCATTGTTGCTACCGCAACCTTGAGGATAGCGACTAATAAAGATAAATTTATAAGTCAAGCCAACAAAATTTTGCCTTTAAATATTAAGTTATTAAGTGGTGTTCAAGAAGCAGAAACTATCTATAAAGGCGCAGCTTACTCTTGTACTAATGAGCTTGAGAAAAAACGATTAGTAATTGATATCGGCGGCGCCAGCACAGAATTAATTATAGGCAAAGACTTTAGCACAAGTAAGGTCGTTAGTTTAAATTTAGGTTGTGTTAGTTTTAGAGAGCAATTTTTTACCAATGGACAGTTAACTGAGCAAAATATTACTGCTGCCATTCATGCTGCCAGTGATATTATCACTCCCATCAGTACTGGGTTTATTCAACTAGGCTGGCAATCTGTTTCCGGTAATTCAGGCACGATACAGGCATTAGCTGAAATATTATCTTATCGTCAACAAGCAATAATCATCACCCCTACTTTCTTACAAGAGATCAAACAAAAACTGATTGAACTTAAATCTATTGATAATATTAGCTTCGACGGTTTACGCGCGGATAGAGCTGCGGTATTAGCGAGCGGATTATGTATATTAATAGCGCTCTTTAATTGTTTACAAATTAAAGAGCTAACATTATCCACTGGTGCCCTGCGAGAAGGTTTATTATTTGAACTATTATCTGATAAAGCCTAATAAATAAGGCTGAGTTTCCCCAAGCTTAAATTAGCTCTCTTCTTTCAACCATCCTGCTACTTGCTTAGCGAAGTAAGTCAAAATTCCATCAGCACCGGCACGTTTAAAGCATAATAAACCTTCCATAATACAAGGCTTTTCTGCCAACCAGCCATTTTGAATTGCAGCCTTCAGCATGGCATATTCCCCGCTGACTTGATAGGCATAAGTTGGGACTTGAAAGGTATCTTTAACACGACGTACTACATCTAAATATGGCATACCTGGCTTCACCATTACCATATCTGCGCCTTCGGCTATATCTTGTGCGACTTCATGCAAAGCTTCATTACTATTAGCAGGATCCATCTGATAAGTGTGCTTATTGCCTCCTTTGATATTACTGGATGAACCAACCGCATCACGAAATGGACCATAATAATTAGATGCATACTTAGCAGAATAAGCGAGAATCTTAGTATTAACAAAGCCATGCTCTTCAAGCGCCATTCTAATAGCACCGACACGTCCATCCATCATATCTGATGGTGCAACAATATCAGCCCCAGCTTCGGCATGAGATAATGCTTGTTTCACTAAAGTATCTTTAGTAACTTCATTTAATACATAACCCTCTGGTCCTGCTTTATTCTCATCACTTTCACTTAAAATACCATCTTGGCCATGTGTAGTGAACGGGTCAAGTGCTACATCAGTAATTACTGCTAACTGAGGAAATTTAGCTTTTAAAGCACGAACAGTACGCTGCGTTAACCCCTCAGGGTTGTATGATTCTTCAGCCATCAAAGATTTGATATCATCTGGCGTAACAGGAAAAATTGCAATCGCAGGAATACCTAAATCTACTAACTCTTGAGCTTCTTCTAATAACAGGTCAATACTCTTACGTTCAACACCTGGCATAGATAGAATAGCTTCTCGTCTATTATCACCTTCTAAAACAAATACAGGGTAGATTAAATCATTTACAGTGACTTGATTCTCTGCCATTAACCGTCGAGTATACTCATCTTTACGCATACGACGCATACGACGAGCTGGATATTGACCAAACATATTACTATTGTTATTCATTACCATTCTCCTAAATTTTTATCTTCTGCAAACACGTTTATTGCGTTGTATATTCTTGCGTTTGGTTTCGACCATGATTTTTTGCCTGATAAAGCGCTTTATCTGCAAAAGAAAATATCTGCTCCGGTGTGATATTTTCTTGTTGAACATAGGTAAAAAGACCATTACTCACCGTTAGTGAAATACTTTTTTCGTCATATATAAAAGGCCGTTCAGCAATATTTTCTCTTAATGTTTCAGCAAGAGCTAAGGCACCCTTAGCATCCGTATCTGGTAGAATTAAGCAAAACTCCTCTCCACCATAGCGAAAAGCCATATCACTACTTCTTTTTAAACTCTTGTTAATATGCTTACTCACCCACGCAAGACACTGATCTCCTGCTAAATGTCCATAAGTATCATTAACACCTTTAAAATGATCTATATCTATTAAAATAATACTTAATGGGGTTAAATTACGCTTACTTCGACGATATTCAGCAAGGATTCTTTGATCATAAAAACGTCGGTTATATAAGCCAGTTAATTCATCAAGTGTATTCTTTTTTTCTAATTCTCGATTAACTTCTTCTAATTCCTGTAAGGCAATATTAAGCTCTAAAGTTCGCTCTTGCACACGGTTTTCTAAATCTTCTTGGGTTTGTGATTGTAAAGTAAGTAGCTCTTCTTGCGCACGTTCCGAATTAAGCTCACTAGTTAATGCTTGCCGTTGCGCTAAGTGTTTATCAACTAATTGATATCGGTACTGATAGCTCAATATAAAAGTAATCATTAAAGCATTAAGCCAGAAGAGCATGCCATAAAATGAACTACGGTAAGAAACAAAGCCCATATCAAACCAGTTTACGGAAACAATAACAATGACTACAAAAATCAATTGAATGAGCATCACAAAGGTAAATAATAAGGCTAAACGAGATGCTGATTTATATAAATAAATACCAAGAATAACTAAAGAAAGCTCTAACAATATATAAATTGCCATACTAATATTAACGTTATCAGCAATAGATAGCTGAATACTCACTGGCATATAAATTAATAATGCCCAACAGACTGCTCGAATACTCCGGTGAATATTGTAAAACTTATTTTTTAAGTGAAAAAATTGTGTACTGAAAGCCAATAAACATATTGCTGATGACGCTGATAATAAAGGAAGTTCAACCCCTACCAACCAAGTAAAAGCAGGAAAAAGATAAGACAAGTTAAAACCCAGCATTGCTGCGAGCATTAGGCTATTACTCAAGAGATAGCCAAATAAAGCAATGATAGCTTTACTACCTGTACTAAAAAATAGCAGCATACATGCAATAGATAAGCAAAGTAAGCCACCTATAACAATCCCTTGCTGAAACTGTAAATCACTATTAGCCGCAATATAAGATTCTGTAGAATATACCTTCAATGAAGAACGGAGTTGAGCAGAGCTTTTAATCGCTAAATAAATTGTCATTTGTGAGTGAGGATCCGCATTCACTTTAACGCTGCGATTATTACTTCGTTGCAACATCATCTTTTTCTTATCAATATTTTTATATTGATCTTGAATAAATAATTCAACCTCGTTTATTCGTACTTGGTTGGCCATATCGAGATAAACTTGCTTTACTTTGTTAGTATTATTTACTAACTCAAAAGCAATCCAGTTTTCCCCTGGCATTATTAGTAAATCACCGTTATTAAGGTGGATTTTTTGCCATTCGCTATTCTCTAATGTAATTACTTCATGCAACTGATGTTGTTCCGATTGCTGAATAAGTCGATATAAATAGTCGACAACAAGATGTTTATCTTGATCAAGGCTATATCGAGGAATCTCAGCTTTTACTTGTACGGATAACATCATCAAAAAGACAGAAATTACCATCAGTAAAATCTTCATAATTTTAAATATTGGATGAGAAAGTATTGGCATAATTGACGTTTATTTCAAAGTTCAACAGCTAAGAAGGTAAATCGAACACTTGTTGTGCATTTATACTTGTTTGACTAACTAATTCTTCAGGGTCAAGCGCTAGAATATGAGCAATTTTATCAATTATAAAAGGTAAGTAACTTGGTTCATTACGATTACTTTTCGGTTTTGGGCGAATCGTTCTTGGAATTAAGTAAGGAGCATCGGTTTCAACAAGCAGTTTATCTAACGGAATTAAATTAATAATTTCCTGTAAAGAGCTACCTCTTCTTTCATCACAAAGCCAGCCCGTTATACCAATATACATACCAGCATCAACACACTTTACCAATTCTTCTTTATTGCCAGTAAAACAATGAGCAACCATAGCGGGTACTTGATCAATAAAAGGACTTAATGCATTGAACCAAGCTTGAAAAGCATCTCTTTGATGCAAAAACAACGGCTTATTAAGCTGCTTAGCTAACTGAATTTGTTCTTTGAATACTACTAACTGTTTTTCAGGAGTAGAAAAATTTCGATTAAAGTCTAAACCACATTCACCTATCGCTTTAACACAGGGTTGCTCTGCCAACTTTGATAAATCATTTAAATAACCTTCATTTACTGCATCAGCATCGTGTGGATGTACACCAACAGTAGTATATAAAGTATTCGGAAATTGCTGTTGATAATGTTGACATAGTGCTACTCCTTTTTTACTCTCATCAACATTAGTTCCTGTAATAATTAACTGATGTACGCCTTTATTCTTAGCACGAACAATGACTTCAGTTAAATCTTTATCGAAACATTTGTTGGTTAAGTTAACACCAATATCAATCATTATTTAAGTCGCTTAACTCGTATATTTCGATTAAGACCTTCTTTAAATAAATACACAGAGCCAAAGCTACCTTTTTCCAAATTGATACGATCACCCACAGCTAATTTTAAAATAGTTGTGTCTGTTTGTTGCCATCTTTGACCGTTTTCTAAATCAATAACCCACTGACCACGAATCAACTTTTTCAAACCACTGACAGTTGCAGTAATACCTTCAATTTCTTCTTTAGGTTTTTTCAACGTTTCTTTAGCAAAATCATCTATTCTCTTTGCTTCTGCTAGTTCTGTGTTTTCAACTGCCGCTACTACTTCTTTAACTTCTTTAACTTCTGGTACGGAAGTAGTGCTTAAGGGGGCTAAATTTTTCTCTGATAGCTTATCAAAGCATGCTAATCGCTCTTGATCATTAGAGACGTGCATACAGTGTGATAACCCCTCAACTAAAATACTATTATTATTAGCCAATACACCTGTTGATATTATGGTACATAATAAACCAAATAGTGCTGTAATATTTACTTTCATGAATCATCCTTATCGAGATCTTCATCTTCTTTGTGATACAACGAAGCTATAATAATACCAACTTCAAATAACAGTAGCATAGGTATAGCCAACATCGACTGAGAAATAATATCTGGTGGTGTTAATAACATACCTATAACAAATGCACCTACAACAACATAGGGGCGCTTTTTCCGTAAACTATTAGGAGAGGTAACACCTGTCCAACACATTAGTATAATAGCAACAGGTATTTCAAATGCCGCACCAAACGCAAAAAATAGCTTCAAGACAAAGTCTAAGTAACTACTAATATCAGTTGCAATAACAACACCGTCTGGAGCAACTGACGTAAAAAAAGCGAATATCACCGGAAAAACAGCAAAATACGCAAAAGCTATACCGCTATAAAAAAGCAATGTAGAGCCAAGCATCAACGGGGCTATTAATCTCTTTTCATTTCGATAAAGCCCAGGGGCTATAAAAGACCACATTTGATAGAGAATATATGGCATAGCAAGAAATATAGATAAAACAATTGTTAACTTAAATGGTGCTAAAAAAGGTGATGCAACATCAGTGGCAATCATCTGTGATCCAGATGGCATAGTTTGAAGTAATGGTTGAGCTAAATATTGGTATATATCTTGAGCAAAATATACCAAACAACAAAATACGACGATAACCCCTAAAACAGCATGAAGTAATCGAGTTCTTAATTCGAGTAAATGATCGAAAATTGTGACACTCTTTTCTGATTCTAATGGTGTTGATTGTTCTTGATCAGTAGCTGTATTCATTATTCTTTTTTATCTGTATCAATAGGAGAAGTATTATTTTCTTTATGAGGTGACAATTCATTATTAATAGATAAATTCCCCTCATTGTCTTCTGCTAAAGTAGATTGAGTAGAAGTTGGATTTAAAGGCGATGAAGCTATATTTTTTTCATCTATACTCTTCGTATCCATGTTTTTAAATGGTTCTCTAACCATTTCTGCTGCTTCTTGCAGCGACTTAACAGATTCAGCAATTTCAGGGGACAAATTTTTCATGCCGCCCTGTTCTGCTTTCTTTAAGTTCGCATGTAATTCATGAATTCTTAATTCTTCAGTGAGCTCTGATTTCACACTATCGCTAAAATTACGAACCCCCGCTATCCAACCTTTCACGGTTCGAATAGCCACAGGTAAACGTTCCGGACCAAGTACAATAAGTCCGATAATACCAATAAGCATTAATTCCCAAAAGCCAATATCGAACATGCGTTACGCCTGACTGTTTTCTTTTTTACTATCTTTTTGGCCAGCTTCACTTTTAGCTGCAGTATTGTCAGCTAAAGAATCTGCCTCTTTGTCCGATTTAGCCGTTGAATCCTTTTCATCTGTTACTGCATTTTTAAATCCTTTTATAGCAGAGCCTAAATCTCCACCCAAATTACGTAATTTTTTAGTACCAAATAATAAAACAACGATCACAGCAATAATTAATAATTGCCAAATACTAATGCCACCCATAAGAAACTCCTATAATCTATTTAACAGCAGTATACACCGAAACTCATTAACTAAACGAGTAAAAGACTATAAAGATTTAATAAAATATTCAAGAAAATACGATCAAAGTTAAATGCAGTCGTTTTTCAGATAAGATAGGAATTTATGCGCAGTTTTTATCTTGACTTTTAAGAGAGGTAATTTGGATCTTTTCAGGTTTATTAATATGATATCCTTGCCCAAAGTCGCAACCTGCAGCATGAAGTTTTAACATTACCGATTCAGTCTCTATACCTTCCGCCACTAATCGATAACCATATTTTTCACCTAAGTCATGTAAAGCCTTAACCAAAGGTAAATTTCTATTACTATTTGTTAAAGTGCTGATAAAGCCTCTATCTAATTTAATGAATTCAAAAGGATAGTTATGTAAAAAACTAAACGAAGACACACCTGAGGCATAATCATCTAGTGCTAGCTTAACACCAATATTTTTTAATTTACCTAAACCCTTCAAGGCTAGCTCTTCATGGTGAATAAATGCTTTTTCATTAAATTCTAAAATCAATCTCTGTGGATCAAACGACTGATTCTTAATTAGAGTTATCAGCTTATGCAATTGGTTAGTTTGAGTTAAATGTCGACCAGATAAATTGATTGCGATAAACGCATGTTGGTACTCAAGATCACCCTGTAATAAACTCAGTTGTCTTGCCACTTCTTCAACAACCCAAGTTTCAATTGCTAATATAATGCCCGTTTCTTCGGCTAAGTATAAAAATTCACTTGGTGTTTGTAGACCTTTTTTAGGATGGTTCCAACGTAATAAGCCTTCAAAACCTATCACTTGACCAGTATTTAAATCTGATATTTTTTGATAATGAAGCTCAAATTGTTGCTCAACAATGGCTACACGCAACTCTTGCTCTAACGTCATAGTAGCAATAAGTTTTTCACGCATACTTTCATCATAAAAAACATAGCGACCTCGCCCTAAGCTTTTAGCTTGGTACATTGCCGCATCAGCATCACGTAAAACTTCTACCGCACTGTCATAATGTCTATTGCATAAAGCAATACCTATACTTGCACTAGAATACACAGTATTACTATCAATAATATAAGGCTGTTCAATACTGTTTATAATTCTAGTGGAAACCTCTTCTGCATCATCTGCTGTTAAGGAATCTAGTAAAATAACAAACTCGTCTCCACCGAGACGTGCCAAAACATCATTTTCGCGCACACATACACTAAGACGTTTAGCTATTTCAACAAGGAATATATCACCCGCATGATGACCCAGGGTATCATTGATAATTTTGAATCTATCTAAATCAATAAATAATACAGCATATTGTTGATCGGGATGTCGTTTCAAATGACGAAGTGCATAACTAAGTCGGTCAGAAAACATCGCACGATTAGGCAATTTAGTTAATACATCATGATGGGCATCAAAGTATAGTTGCTGATCAGCCTTATTCTTTTCAGAGAGTTTTTCATGTAAGCTTAAATTTTCACTAATTAATGCTTGTGTTTTTTCTGCTACAAGATTATCCAGTTCTAGGTGATAGTGCTGTTTTAAAGCAATATTTTCTTCTTGAGCTTTTTTAAGGCTTTCGTTTGCTAAGTTTAAAGCTTCTAATAAATAGTGAACATCAGAGCTATCTAGCTCAGTAGGTTCTTTATTTTTAATCCTCGTAGGCATCAATGTTCCTATGCGTGATATACATTAAACTTAGTTAAAATTTCAGCACACTTTTCAGTATGATTTTTGAACGGTTAGTGTATCAAATTATCGCCACTAGGCTAGTAATAAATTACCTTTTGATATAAAGATTTTATGACAAGGAAGTTTTAATATCGCCATAAAGTACTTAAAATAATTCAAACACGCAATATTAGTGTAAAGATGAGGTAACATAGTATTCAAATTTAGATCGCTCTACGAATTTACTGGGCGATAGATACAAAAATACCAGCAGTTAGCTGGTATTTAGTTCTTATATAAATAAGATGGTGGAGGGAGGTGGATTCGAACCACCGAAGGCGGAGCCGTCAGATTTACAGTCTGATCCCTTTGGCCACTCGGG